>CANPET010000219.1 GCA_947573465.1 uncultured Eubacterium sp. | reverse complement strand
CAACACTTGCCTGAAATCTGATTCCTGCACTTCCCGCATATCTGATTCCTGCTCCGTTTGCCATTGATACAGATAATTCTTTTACAGATGTAAACGCCATATCTTCTGCAACTTCAACTGCTGTATTCGGTGCATACATCTTTCCGTCACAGAAATATCCATATTCAGCATCACCAAGTGTTACCTTGCCATCTTCTACAGTTACTTCTTCTCCATCAATTGTTACCTTATTTGTTGGCGCAGGGTCTGAAAGAACCTCAACACCTGTAACTACACCTTCTGGAACTTCATTATATGTTGTAAGTTTTTTTGTCTCAAAATCCAATGTTGCAGCTTCAGCAACTGAGCCTAAATAAATATCAAAATTACCATTATCTGTACTCTTTGTTGCTTCAAATACATATGTAATCTTTACTTTACTTCCTGCTGCAATGTCAACTTCATAACCTGCATCAGCATCAACAAAATCCCAAATATTAACTCTTTGGAATATTAACTTAATCTTCTTATCAACATTCGATGATACAACAACCTCTGCAACGTATTTCTTACCTTCAACATAGTTTACGGGTGCATTATTAAATTCAGCCTGCCAATAATCTCCTCCTGTGAAGGCTGGAACTTCCTTAACGCCTGAATCATCTACTAAAACTGCACCATCTACATATGGAGCTTGAGTTGTAGATTCTGGTGTTGTTGTTTCAGCTTCTTTTTCAGCTTTAACCCACATAGTAACTGTTTCATTTCCATAAAAATCTGTAACTTCAAGTTTATTAAATCCTTCTTTAAAACTTGTCTTTGGAATTTCAATATCTGCACCATCTCTTGGTGTAACTGCTTCATCATTCAATGTAACTGATTTAAACTTTGCTGCTAAAGCAAATGCAGCATAAAATGTATCTCCATGCATTTCAGGTTTTACACTTACTTTACTAATTTTTCCATCCATTACGCAATATGACAATGTTGTTGAATTCATAACCTTTGTCCAATCTGTAATTGTACTTGGATCAAATTCCACACCTGGAACTGTAGTAATCGGTGCCAGTGTAGTTGTTGGTACCGGTGTAGTTGTCGGTACTGGAACAGTCGTAGGTGCATCAGGATCAGGAGTTGTCGTTTCACCTTCTTCTCCTTTTTCATTATATACATAACATGTAGAAACACCACCAGCATATGTAACTGTAAACTCTGTTACTTTCTTAACAAATACATTTACATGAATAGCAATTCCAGCTCCCTGGATATCATAATTTTCTGTTCCTAATGAACACTCACTGATTCCAGCAGGAAAAGTCACATAAAAACTACTTCCATTTGCAAATCCAGGTTTCTGAATATTAACCAGATTACCTTCTGCACTGTAAAACTTATATGTATTTGCTAAAGCTCCACCTTCAGCACCATCGCCAGCCCAAGTAATTGTTGACCAATCCGGTTCTGCTGCTTTTACATCAGCACTTCTGTAAACTGTTACTGATGTTACAACCATTGCAATTGCACAAACAACTGCAATTATTTTTTTGAAACGTCTGTTCATTTCAAATCTCCTTCCTTATTAAGAATCATTAATCTCATGAATATAACTCTGTCAGTTTTTCTATTTGTGTCTCCTATCCATAATCTAAGTATATTTTATATATAATGGTGTATTTTTTATAGTGCAATATTTTTATTTTAGTATCTTTTTTTATAAAAACATTTCATTTTCCTTTATTTTCTATTTACATCGTTTATGAAACCAAGATATCCATTCTATCTGACCATTTTGTATATATTGTTTTCCCCTGCATTTTTTTGAGAGCTCTATAACGTATAAAATATTTTTTATTCTTTTTTAGTTTTAATATTTTAACCTTCGTCTTTTTCGTCAAAATCTTATTTGCTTTCCTAAAGTTTCTTTCTGTTGAAAATTGTATTATATATTTCACTTTATTTTCTATTTTTTTTAATACAAGCCTGTTGCCTTTAATTTTAATAATCTTAGGACTTTTTATTTTGAACTTTGCTCTTTTACTTTTCGTAGAAAATTGTTTTTTGTCAGATTTATAATCATACTTTGCCATTGGGTATTTCCCATAGAATATATAATCATTATAATTGTCAAAACGAATATGATTAGAAAAATTATCACCTTTCAAAAAATTTTTATAACCATATCCTTTCTGATAGTTGCCTGCATCCCAAGTAACATCAACATTATAAAAATATTTACCTATCTTTACAATATTCCATCCGTGCAATTCTCCGTTTGCATATCCGGGAATTAAGCGGACCGGCACATCAACCTCTCTCAATATCTTATACATTAATTGCGCATATCCCTGACATACTGCGTTTTTATAAAACAATGCCGAATACGCTGTAAATGTAATATTACTTTCGGAATTATATGCATATTGGACATTTCTGCAAATATACTCATAAACTCGTTTTACCTTATGATAATTAGACATTCCATCACGAATTCCCAATTCCTTAATAACAGACTTTATTTTCTTGTCGAGTTTTTTTCGCTGTGCCAGAGTTGTATAATACTCATAATAAATCTGAAACTCATAGTAATAAAATGTTTTCCCCTTTTCAGTTAACGGGAAATAAATATAGTTTGGAACTTCCTGTTTTATATTCCAATACATATAATCCCCTTCACTGCTGTCACCTGTTTCTTTAGTAAGTTCAGATTTAAATTTTTCATAAACCTTTTCCGGAGAGGCTATAGTAGTTTTTAAAAATACATTTATATTTTTTTTATTCTTTGCCACCTTTGGTCTGACCTGATTAGCTGCTTGTTCTATGGTTACATATTTACTGGTATCTAATTCTGTAACATGTGATAATAATTTTACATTTTCCTTTATAGGAAGTACCTTAAGATTATCCCGCTCTTCATTTGCCATAACCATGGCATTACTGTATAACATTATCAATATCAACAGTAATGCCATTACTTTTAACTTTATTCTTTTCATTCCCCTACTGTCTCACTTATTTTGATTTCTTTTTATATTTTGAAGTATATGTTTTCTTATCGTACCTTTGAGCACGAATCATTTTCTTACCTCCCTTTAAAGTATAAGCAAACTTCTGATTATGAAATTTTCTTAATTTAAAGTGAAGTTTATAAGTACCTATCTCAATTTGAGACACCTTATTTTTACTACTGATTACTGTATCAAATCCTAGTACTTTATTATTTTGGTCTTTAATTCTTAAACAAGGCTCTCCTATAAACAATACTGTTGAGATATAAATTTTATATACTTTCTTCTCACCGTTTACAATTCCCTTATGACTCCATGTTCCTACCCAGAATCTTACTTTATATTCAAAATTCTTAATACGTTGATATAACTTATCAGCATTTTTATTTTCTTTTCTTACTGACTTCAGCAAATTCACAGCTTCAGTCATTTTACAACTTTCACATAATTTAACTGCCTGTTTATAAACATTCTCGTTTAAATTTTCCGCTTTCGTATA
>CANPET010000218.1 GCA_947573465.1 uncultured Eubacterium sp. | reverse complement strand
GTACAGGAAAGAGTACGCTCATAAAAACACTGTTGGGCCTGATTAAACCATTGGAAGGAGAGATCAAGGTAGATACAGGAGAGCGAACAAATAAAGGAATTGGATATCTTCCCCAACAGACAGCGGCACAAAAGGATTTTCCAGCCAGTGTATGGGAAGTGGTTCTGTCAGGAGTACTTAATAGCGGACGAAAGCTTCCCTTTTACTCAAAGGCAGATAAAGATGAAGCAAGAAAAAATTTGACAAAGTTAGGGATACTGGATTTGAAGAAGTGCTGTTATCGGGAGTTATCCGGTGGTCAGCAGCAAAGAGTTCTTTTGGCAAGAGCTCTTTGTGCCACGGATAATGTACTGATATTGGATGAACCGGTGACAGGGTTAGACCCTGCAGCAGCAAAGGATTTTTATGAAGAAATAAAGAAACTAAATAATGAAGGTGTAACGATTATTATGGTTACGCATGATATAAAAAATGCTTTAAGATATGCTACTCATATATTGCATTTAGAGCAGGAAAATGATTTTTTTGGAACAGTGGATGAATATAAAAAATCTAGTGCTTCCAATATGTTTTTAGGAGGTGCTGTCAATGATTAGTGAAATGTTCTCATATGGATTTATACAAAGAGCCTTTCTTGGTGGAATGCTTGTATCATTATGTGCTGCACTTCTGGGAGTTAGCTTGGTTTTAAAAAGATATTCCATGATTGGAGATGGTTTATCCCATGTATCTTTTGGCGCATTGTCAATTGCTATTGCATGTGGATTTGCTCCTCTGCAATTTGCTATTCCGGTAGTAATTATTGCTGCGTTTTTGTTATTACGTCTGGCTGAAAATGGTAAGATGAGAAGTGATGCGGCGATTGCCATGGTATCAGCATCGGCACTGGCGATTGGTGTTATTGTGACATCTCTTACATCAGGACTTAGCACCGATATTTATAGTTATATGTTCGGCAGTATTTTAGCCATGTCAAAGAATGATGTGCTGGTAAGTGTTGTTTTATCGGTGATTGTTATTGTTATGTTTCTATTTTGCTATCATAAAGTTTTTGCAGTTACTTTTGATGAAAATTTCTCGAAAGCAACAGGGGTGAAAGTAGGGATGTACAATACACTGATATCTGTTTTGACGGCTGTAGCAGTAGTGATTGGAATTAAGATGATGGGAGCAATGTTAATTTCCAGTTTGATTATTTTTCCAGCATTGACTTCTATGAGAATATTTAAGAGTTTTTTGTCAGTTACGATTTGTTCGGCAATATTGGCGGTAGTGAATTTTACAATCGGACTGGTGTGCTCGTATGCCTTTTCCATACCGGCAGGTGCCAGTGTGGTTGTGGTAAATTTGGGGATGTTTATTGTGTTTAGTTTGGTGGCGGGGCTGAGAAAAAGATAAAGAGTTTAATCTCAGCATCGTGATTTTCATTTGTACATTTGACCTTTACGAACTTGGGTATTATAAATATACGTTTACGAATAAATGTAACGAGGTACCAGAACTAGAATATGGTGATGATACAATGAAGATTATTGTCAATACATTGGGAACAAAGGGAGAGGTGAGTAACGAACTGAAAGAATTTTTAAAAGCAGTAAAGTGGAAGTAGAAAGAATCAAACGAAGCAGTGATGTCAGGAGGGAGTTTATGGCTTTGTATTTGCATGATGAGGATATCAGAAGAGAAAGTCTAGAGCAGGGTAGAATAGAGACTTTATTGGAACTTGTAAAGGACGGGGTTCTGTCAAAAGAGCAGGCAGCTGAAAGATTAAATATGACTTTGGAACAGTTTGAGCAGAAAATAGAGCAGAGCAACTAATAGTAAAAATAATGGCAAACAAAAGAGATTAGTATGGAAATGGCATGACATGTAATGTTCAATGTGTGATAACAGGGAGAATTAAAATGGAATTATTATTTGCAGTTATTTTTATTGTTGGTGGTGCGCAGGCAAAATTCGTTATTGACAATATAGGATATATCCTATATGCTGTAAATGGAGAGACACAGGAAAGGAGTAAAATGCCTGTAATATCAAGATTTAATGGTATAACCATTAAAATGTATTTCCATCAAAGTGAGCATAATCCACCACATATTCATGCTATATATGGCGAGTATGTAGGTATGTTTTCATTAGAAGATGGAAATATGTTCGAAGGGGATATATCATCTAAAATTCAAGCATTAGTAACAGAGTTTATTTTATATTATAGGGAAGATTTGCTAATGATGTGGAAGACACAGTACTTTAAAGTGTTGCCACCTATTGAAAAATAATGGAGGTTTTTCTATGATTCATAGAATAAAATTTGTAAAGCCACTAGATGATTTGAAAATATTAGTAGTGTTTAGAAACGGAGTGGAGACAAGATACGATATAGCTCAATTGTATAATAAATTCCCTCAATTTAAGCAACTTGAAAAAGAGAGCGAATTATATAAAGCGATAAGGGTTGATGTAGGTGGATATGGGGTAGTGTGGAATGATGAGCTGGATTTAGAGGCCGAAGAAATATGGCAGCATGGAGTCAGAACAGGAACAGTCTATGATGTAGATATCAAATTAGCAGTAGCAGAAAGTCTGATAGAAGCGAGAAATTCTATAGGTATGACACAAAAAGAACTGTCAGAATCGGCAGCGATGTATCAGTCAGATATTAGCAAAATTGAAAATGGAACAGCCAATCCTTCTTTACAGACTTTGAATAGAATTGCACAAGCAATGAATATGGCGGTGAGAATTGAGTTTGTTCCCAAAAAGTAACTAGTTGGTTGTTAAAAATAAAATGGTCTAAAATAGAATTTGAGTGAATTCTGTTTTAGACTTTTTCTAATTTTTGTCCCGTACAAAACATCACATAAAATAGTGATGGAGAAGTAAAACAATATGTTGACAATTCGAATAAAATCATATAAGATATTGTATAAACAAAACGTGAACATAATAACAGGAGGAAAACTTGGGAAGAAAAGATACAATATCGAAAAAATATATGTCAGATAATGTGAAGTTTGCAGATGCTTTCAATTTTTATTTATACAGTGGAAAGCAGATTATTAAGCCGGAAAATTTGATTGAGCGGGATATAACAGAAATAGCGTTGCCGTATAAAAATGGGGAAACATACACGGTGGAAAAATATAGAGATTTATTTAAAAAATGTATCGTAAAAAGCGATGAGAAATTTATTTATCTGTTATTAGGCATAGAAAACCAATCAGACATCCATTATGCCATGCCCGTTCGAAACATGCTGTATGATGCACTTAATTATGCCGGGCAGATATCGGATATATCAGGACAGCATAAGGAGCAGAAAGATAAAATGTCAGGACCGGAGTTTTTATCGGGAATGACAAAAAGCGATAAAATAATTCCTGTCGTCACATTAGTGATTTATTGGGGAAGCAGTAACTGGGATGCACCGAAAAGCCTCTACGAGATGTTTCAGGATGTGGATTTAAATACAGCACAGTTTATCAATGATTATC
>CANPET010000217.1 GCA_947573465.1 uncultured Eubacterium sp. | reverse complement strand
GATATTCAACCACTTCTTTTGTCTGCTCCACAATATAATCCATTTCTTCCATGGTATTCTCAGCACTAATGCTTAACCTTAAGGAACCATGTGCCACTTCATGAGGTCTTCCAATCGCAAGAAGTACATGGCTTGGATCTAAAGAACCGGAAGTACATGCAGAACCGGAAGACGCAGCAATCCCTCTGGCATCCAATAGCAGTAACAACGACTCTCCCTCAATCCCTTCAAAAATGTAATTGACGTTTCCAGGTAATCTTTTTTCTTTATCACCATTCAACATAGAACAAGGAATTTCTGCTAATCCTGCAATTAACCTGTCCCTTAATGCAGCCTCTTTTTTTGCATTTTCTTCTATATGAATACACGCTTCCTTCAACGCTGCTGCCATTCCTGAAATTCCTGGCAGATTTTCTGTGCCTGCACGTTTTCCTCTCTCTTGGGCTCCACCTTCTATAATATTTATAAGCGGAATATTTTTTCTAACAAATAGTGCACCAACTCCTTTCGGTCCATGAAATTTATGCGCCGATAACGACAACATATCAATATTTAATTCATTTACATCTATTTTAATATGTCCTGCTGCCTGAACAGCATCTGTATGAAAAATCACTCCTTTTTCTTTGCACACTTCTCCTATTTCCTTAATCGGCTGTAGGGTTCCAATTTCATTATTTGCAAACATTATCGTTACTAATGCCGTATCTTCCCGAATTGCGTTTTTCAAATCCTCTAATCGGATAATCCCATTTTCCGGTACATCAAGCAACGTAATTTCAAATCCCTCTTTTTCTAATTTCTTTAATGTATGAAGAACTGCATGATGCTCAATCTTTGTAGAAATAATATGTTTCTTCTTATTTAATAAACCAAATCCTGCTGCTGAAAGAATTGCCTGATTATCTGACTCACTTCCACCGGATGTAAAATAAATTTCTTTAAAATCAGCTCCAACACAGCCTGCAATATCCATTCTGGCTTTTTCAAGAATCTCCTTTGCCTTCTGTCCTACACTATGCAGACTAGAAGGATTTCCATATATATTCTTCATTGTATTCATAACAGCTTCTATGGCTACGTCATTCATTTTTGTTGTTGCTGCATTATCTGCATATATATACATATCCTCACCTCTAATTCCTATATTTTCAATAGGAATTATACTTCTGTTTTTGTTTTTTGTAAATACCTTTCTTTTATTCTCTTCATTTTTCGACTTACAAAAAAAATTTTACCGGCAAGGCATAAAAATGTTACATTTTTCCTGTTGACAAATTACATTATTTACGGCATAATAGGTTTTCGTAAGATAAATGTAACATTTTTGTAACAAATGGAGGTTGTTTTGAAGATTAAAATTTTTAGTTTTATGTTATTATTGTTTATATGTACAACTGCTACATTTACAATAAAAGCTGACACTCAGCCAATAACTACAAACAAATCAATAAAAGTAAATAAAAACACAAAATTATATAAAATACTTAAAGTTAAGAAAAGTACAATGAAGAACTACACTATTACATCAAGCAAACCTAAAGTTGCTTCTGTTTCATCAACAGGTGTCGTCAAAGGATTAAAAAAAGGTTCTTCAACAATCCAGTTAATTTCAAAATCAACTGGTACAGCTTTTGCCAATGTTAAAATTAAAGTAAAAAATAAATATAACAAAGCTGAATTAAGATTAATGTCATCCATTATTTTTAGTGAAGCCGGCAGTGAGTGTTTCGCTGGTAAAAAAGCAGTTGGTATCGTAATTATGAACCGCATAAAATCAAAAAGTTTTCCAGGCTCATTAAGCGGGGTTATTTATCAGCCATACCAGTTTGGTCCTGTAAGAAATGGTTCACTAAACCGTTCTCTTTCATTATACGATAGTGGAAAGTTAAACAAAGACTGTATTACTGCAGCAAAATTGACATTAAATGGAGACAAAAAGGTAAATTACGGAAACAGAACAATTGATATGTCGAGCTACTTATTCTTTAGTGGATATGTGAGTGGTGCAAGATTATCAATCCAGAATCATCAGTTTAAATAAAGGAAAAGAGTTCGCTAAATGATTCAAAGCGAACTCTTTTATTTTATACTTTTCTATTAATCACATCATCTAACGTTACATGATTAAGATATTCATCAATAACATGATTTAATCCTTTCCACAAAGGCAATGTAGTACAGGCGTCTGCCCTCTCACAGTTTTCAGCCCCTTCTTCCAAACACATGACCGGAGCCAGCGTTCCCTCAGTAAGTCTTAAAATCTCCCCTACCGTATACTCTGATGGTGTTTTTGCCAGCTTATAACCCCCTGCTTTTCCCCTTTGGCTGCACACCATATTTCCTTTATTAAGTATCGACACAATCATCTCTAAATACTTCATAGATATATTCTGTCTCTCTGCAACTGCTTTTAATGAAACAAAACTTTCACTTCCATTCTGTGCTAAATCTATCATAACACGTAATGCATATCTTCCTTTTGTTGAAATCATCATAACGATTCACCTCTCTGTCTTTTTTTCAAAATCGCATCAATCAATTTATTCCCCGCATAATATGTTACCAATCCGATAGTAAATCCTAAAACAGCTCCTCCTAGAACATCTGTAGGAAAATGTACATACAAATATAATCTTGAAAATGCAATTCCTGTTGCTAATGGAACTACTATCCATCCCCATTCTTTTCTATAAAAAGTAAGAATCGTAGCAGCAATTACTGATGCCTGCGTGTGTCCGGAAGGAAAAGAATAATCTTTTGGAATAGGTATCAACATGTTAAAATCTTTATTAATCCAACATGGTCTGGGTCTTGCCACTAGATTTTTTACGATTCCATTGCCAATAATCAACCCCATCAACAATCCTACAAGGACTAAAAAACCTATTTTACGATGTTTCTTACTTATCAGTAATACAACACCTATTATAATCCATATAATGCCGGCATTTCCTAACATGGTGATTTTTGGCATAAGCCAGTCCATAAACCCACTGCTCAGCATACTTTGTATTTTATCTAATATCGTCCAATCTATTGCCATAATCAGTTCCTGCTTATTTATAGTATTTTGTTCTTTAGAATAATTTATTTTTATAAGATTTCTTATTATATTAAAACATAATCTTCACTATTTGTCTATTAACGAAAAAATCGCAGGCATCCATATGCCTGCGATAAAAAGTTACTGTTATTTTTTTATTTTTATACGTTTTGGCTTTGACCATTTGTCAGCCCCAACAGCTCTTACTCTTACGAAGAGTTTTTTCTGTTTCTTAAGTTTCTTACCACTGATGGTTACTTTAACTTTTTTAACAGTTTTCTTAGCAAGAATCTTCTTGAATTTTTTATCCTTTGCAATCTGTACCTGATACTTCTTAGCACCTTTCACTTTATTAAATGTGAGTTTTACCTTTGCAGAAGCTATCTTTTTGGATGCACTTTTCACTGTTGTTTTTCCAAGTTTCTTTGCTGTTGTTGCCTTTGGTGCTGCTGTTGTAGTAGTAGGAACTATTGCTG
>CANPET010000216.1 GCA_947573465.1 uncultured Eubacterium sp. | reverse complement strand
TTTTGCGTCTGCTCAGCGTATCCTTGTTATAGAGGTGATGGCATGAGCAAAAAATGCAAGACGGTCGTTTACGGAATAGTGGCATTGATTGCGGCGCTTCTGTTATGGCTGATAATCCACTTTCTGTTTTTGAAAACCAATTAGAAAGTTTTAGTGTGGCGGAGCAAAATCTCTTTGAAAACCGATATAAATATTGGAAAGAACAAAACAGTACAGGAATTCTTTTTAACAGCAATGGTGTTTATAAACAATTAGCTCATTATAATGCTGATAATCCACGTTATAATGGAAGAGGAAATTATGTTGTAAATTTAGGATATAGTACCGAAGAAAGGAATGGAATATATATATATATTTCAATCAGACAGGAACATATACTTTTGATCATCTGAAATTAGTAGAACAGTCTTTTGACACTTATGAGCAATCTATTACACATTTGAAAGAGAATAGTCTTACGAATGTAAAGATGACGGACAATGAAGTTACAGGAAGCATTCAGCTGGATAAAAAGAAATTATTATGTTTAACAATTCCATATAGCAGTGGATGGAAGATTTATGTAGATGGAAAGAAAACAGAGCTGAAGAAAGTAAACTATATGTACTCAGGATTGTTTTTAGATAAGGGAGAACATAACATCCGGTTACAATATTGTACTCCAGGAATAAAAACCGGGTTAACACTTAGTGGAGTTGGAATTTTTATCTTACTAATCATTATGTTGGCAGGATATTTCTATAAAAACAAAGAGAGTTAATTGGGAGGCGTTGAAGATGAAAAGAATGAATTTTTATTCAAAGGTATTATTAATAGTAATTGTATTAGTTTTTGGAATTGGTGTATCAAACGTTTACGCAAAGCCTGCAAAGGCGCTTACATTTCAGAAAAATAAGATTACAATGTATACATCACAAAAAGAGAATTTACGCGTAAAGAAATCAAATAAATATAGAAAGTCAAAAGTAATTTATAAATCTTCTAATCCAGAAGTAGTAAAAGTTTCTAAAAAAGGAAAGATTACTGCAGTTGCGAAAGGAAAAGCCAAAGTTACTGCAACAATAAAAGGTACGAAAAAGAAGGCAAAAGTAAAAGTAACGGTATTACAGAAGGTTGAATCGATTACTTTGCAGCAACAACCGGAAAAATATTATGTAGGTAAACAATACCAGTTGCATGCGGTAACTGTTCCGGCAGTAACGGATGAAAAAATCAAATGGAAGAGTTCAGATCGTAAGATTGCAAAAATCAATAAAACCGGGTTATTAACTGTGAAACATCCGGGAAATGTAACAATTACAGTTTATTCTTCAAAAACAAAAGAAGAAACATCAATCAATATTATTACAGAATATGTCCCACAGATAAAGTTTCAGGAAGGAACGAAGAAAATTATACAGTCCGGTGAGGGATTCCAGTTGCATATTCAATATATTAATCATAAATTGGAGCAGTTTACGTATACCATATCGGACAACACGATAGCCACGGTTAGTCAGAGTGGATATGTTCAAAGTATCAGACCGGGAGATGTATACATCACCGCCACCACAAAAGATAAGAAAGAAAATATAACAATAAAAGTAATTATTGGAAAGAAAAATGGTTTTCTATCTAAATTAATGCTTGATAATATGGAACTTGATGATTGTACAAAACTAATGATTGTAGCACATCCGGATGACGAATCCTTGTGGGGTGGTGGACATCTCCAGGAAGGAAAATGGCTGGTAGTGTGTCTTACAAATTATAGTTTTCTTGTCCGTCAGAATGAATTTAAAAGTTCTATGAAAATGCTTGGACAAAAGGGGATTATTCTTGATTATCCTGATTTGCAAAAAACAAAAGAAGGAAAAAATACTAAGAACCTGTGGGGGGATGTTAAAGAAGGAATGGCAAAGGATATCAGATTACTGACAAATTATAAGAATTGGGAACAAATTGTAACCCACAATCCGGATGGTGAGTACGGACATATTCATCATAAAAAAGTCAATGTTGCGGTTACTGATGTCTGTAAAGAAAATAAGAATATAAATAAACTTTGGTTTTTTGGAAAGTTTTATGAAAAAGGAAAAATCCCGGTAGACTTAACAAAAATACCAGATGAAGTATTCAAGAAAAAAGATGAAGTATTAAAAACATGTTATAAAAGAGAAAGCTGGTCCATTCCATATTATTGGGGACACATGAACCCGTATGAAAACTGGGTTCAGGCAAAAGCCTGGAAATAAAGAAAGAAGGTGTCAAGAAAAAATACTTGACACCTTCTTTCTTTTGTTGTAGTATACCAAAGGTAGGTAAGGTGCAATCATATGAAAGATATTTATAAGAGTTCGCTGTTATACGACTTTTATGGCGAATTACTAACACAACATCAAAAAGAAATCTATGAGGATTTTATATTAAATGATTTAAGCCTTGGAGAGATTGCTCTTGAAAGAGGGATTTCCAGACAGGGAGTTCACGATCTGGTTAAGAGATGTGATAAAATCTTGAATGGTTATGAAGAAAAACTTCATTTAATCCAGAGGTTTTCTAAAACAAAGGATGATGTGGAGCAGATATGTCAGTTGGCAGATAGTAAAGATGCTGACAGTGTATCGAAGATTAAAGTGATTGCACAGGAAATATTAGATAATTATTAGGAGGTATGGCTTTGGCATTTGAAAGCTTATCCGATAAATTACAAAATATATTTAAAAATCTTAGAAGTAAGGGCAGACTGACAGAAGAAGATGTAAAGTTGGCATTAAAAGAAGTAAAGATTGCCCTATTAGAAGCAGATGTTAACTTTAAGGTAGTGAAGGACTTTATTAAAAAAGTTAATGAGAGAGCAGTAGGACAGGATGTTATGACTAGTCTGACACCAGGTCAGATGGTAATTAAGATTGTTAATGAAGAATTAACATCACTGATGGGATCCGAGACTACTGAACTGAAATTGTTACCAGATAATGAGATTACGATTATTATGATGATGGGTCTTCAGGGTGCTGGTAAGACAACCACTACTGCAAAGATTGCCGGAAAGTTAAAGGCGAAAGGTAAGAAGCCTCTGTTAGTTGCCTGTGATGTATATCGGCCGGCAGCCATCGAGCAGTTAAAGATTAATGGTGAAAAACAACAGGTTCCTGTATTTTCCATGGGAGACAAGCAAAAGCCTTTAAATATTGCAAAGGCAGCTATTGAACATGCGAAAAAAAATGGAAACAATGTTGTTATATTAGATACAGCAGGTCGTTTACATGTAGATGAAGACATGATGAACGAACTTGTAGAAATCAGGGATAATATTGAACTAACCCAGACTGTTTTAGTTGTAGATGCAATGACGGGTCAGGATGCGGTCAATGTTGCGAAAGAGTTTAATGAAAAGATTGGTATTGATGGAATTATCGTTACCAAGTTAGATGGTGATACCAGAGGTGGTGCTGCATTATCTATTAAGGCGGTAACAGGAAAGCCTATCTTATATATTGGTATGGGTGAAAAAATGGAGGATTTAGAGCCATTTCACCCTGATAG
>CANPET010000215.1 GCA_947573465.1 uncultured Eubacterium sp. | reverse complement strand
ATCCTGGTATATGTCATCAACCAATGTCCTACTCTTTACCTGTGTATACGCCATTCGATATATCATATCACCATAAGTATTCAGTATTTTCTCTATTTCTTTATGACTGTATGCTTTCATGTTTTCCTCCTTTCACTTAATATACGAATGGGATAATAAAAATCTTGCATTATTACCAAAAAAGTATTGCACGATTTTCAGATATTCGTGCAATACTTTTTTATAATTCATTATATATAGAAGAAACTCATATTTTTGAATACATTTTATTCCCCAATATGTTCTCCAAATCATTTGTAATAATCAATTGCTCTTTCCGCCTCTTCGACAATTTCTTTATACGATACTCCAGCTTGCTTGCTAAAACTCTATTTTCCGATGCCCAAGCAATTTCCAGTTTTGTCACTTTGTGCGTTCGTGTATACTTTGCACTTTTTTCACTTTGAGACTTATGTTCTTCTAATCTTCTATTTATATCCGTTGTAATTCCAGTATAAAGGGAATTGTCTTCGCATCTCAATATGTAAGTATAGTACATTTCTCTCTTCCCTCATCACTTCGTCGGGAAATAGTCAAATATCCCTTGAATTGCATCTGTAATATTTATAATGTCCACATATTTAATTAAAGATATTACTTTATATCCTCTATACTGCAAATCAATTAACTTCATCTGTTCGCACAAAACTTTTCCACAAATCCCCTCTGCCTCAATTTCTATATGCAACGGGTCTGGCAATGCATTTCTTACTATAGGACAAACAATTGCCTGTTCTGTTTTATTAAAAAAATTCTTACTAACAACTAATACAGGCTCAGATATTTTTTCAACCAATAGAATATCTCCTTGTTCAAATTTCAACATTACCACTGCTCCCTTCCTATCGGTTCTCCCCACTCAAACTCTTTATACGGACCTATTTTCCCTTCAAAATCGGCAGCTCTTTCTTCCAGTGTCTTATGTTTAAAAGTTTTAGACAGAACAATATTACCATTAACAATTTCGATATTAAAGAAATCATCAATATGCGCCCCTATTTTTTCTAATAATTCTTTTGGAAGCCTAATCCCCTGACTATTCCCCCACACCTTTACTTGCGTTATCATAAAAAGCACCTCCCTCATTGTATATACCAAGTATATACAATGAGGGAGGTGCTTTCAATAACTTTTTTAAAAAATTCCCGGAATCCATTTTGCAATCAAAAGTCCTGTTACAAAAGAACACATATTAGCGGCCAATGCATAAGCGACAATCTTTTTCCCCGAAACTTCATACTTGCTTTTCTTATTGAGTAACCAATAATACAAAACTGCCTCTATAACAAAAACTATTATCTCAAATAAGACATAATTGAGCATAAACGCTTTCGGACCTTGATAATAATCAATAATATTTAATAACAGGTTTAAAAGCACTTGTGTTACACAATTGATTACAATAATCACAGAAATCTGTTTTCTTTTATGCAATCCAAATAGTAATGCCACTCCTATTTCCAAAAGAAGCGTAATTACAATACGACAAAAAAGTGATAATATTTCCCATCGATAGTCATAACTTTTTTCTGCAACAATATTTTTATGTGCATCCACAATGCCACTTTCCACTTTACTCATATCTACTATAAAATAACTATCAAAGGCATATCTTTCATAAATCCCACTGGAAACAAATCTATTGGTTTTTGGGTAATAAAGAAGTATCTTAAAAGACTCTGGAGGATAATAAATCCATTCCATCTTTTTCGTTTCGTTGCATTTCCATCCTTCCTGCAAAAAATAGTATCCATCTCTATCTTTATAGTTAACAAATGC
Organism: uncultured Eubacterium sp.; assembly: GCA_947573465.1. GTDB lineage: Bacteria > Bacillota > Clostridia > Lachnospirales > Lachnospiraceae > Eubacterium_G. The sequence continues at coordinate 1,716 of CANPET010000215.1, read as the reverse complement.
TTTCCATACATCATAATCCATGTTCTGAATGCGTACATCTTCTTTGCTGCCATTCCACACAGAAGCCGGACCTGTAGATGCTTCTTTTGAAAGCAGGGTCCCATAACACAATTCATCACTCATATTCTCAAAAGTAATTTTTACAGATGGTTTAGGACCTATATCCGCCTGAACGGTAAGCAAAAACATACAGTTCATAACAATAAGTAACAGCAAAAATATATAATCATTCTTCTTCATCTTTGCTCTTACCTTTCATAGTTATTTCTATTATTTGTTCAGCAACTTGTACAGGCTCCATTTCCGTTGTATCAATACACAAATAATTATATTTATCATAAAATGAAAACGTCCTCCGTATCCCTCTATTAATTCGTACAGAATCTCTTCTATTCTCTCTTGCCCGTCTTATATTTTCTTGAATAGAACATTTCAAAATAATAATATTTTCATTAAACACTATATTATCATTTTTTAATTTTTTTATTACTTTGTCATAAATTTCTTTCCTTTCACCATGCCAACTATATGTAAATACTACAGTATTTATTTCTTCACAAGTAAGATAATTTCGTAACAGACAATATATATTTTCAGCTATAATTCGTTTTGTTATTTCAGTAATTTCAAATGGGTTTATCACACGACACCAGTCAGAATCTACAAATGCACTTTTTTCATGTATCCTAACAATATTCTCTGCTACCGTACTTTTCCCCACACCATTAGGGCCTATAAGAACAATTAGTTCCTTCATTTATAACTCTCCATTTACTAAACCTAATTTAATTCACTCTTTACTCTATCTCTTTACCCATTTCATCAATTTGTCCCATGGGTCTCCTGCATCTCCACCTGCTATTGCACAGAATAATACAAAATAAATAGAAAAGACAGTAACCGCTGCAATTAATTTCAATATCTTTTTCACTTTCACTCCCACCCTTCATATCTCAATCTTTCTTTATTATAATATATTTTACATATTTTTTATAGAACAAAGTATCGCTTACAACACTTCGTGCGCAAGCGGTTGTGTTATCCATATAATATTAATTTACATATATGATTTTTTATTTTTTCACGCATATATGTAATATATCTCAGCTTTCAAATGCTTTTACATATACAGCTCCCTCTTTAGCATAAAGAAATATGTAATTCATCATCATTAACAGAATTTTTTTAGTAATTTTACATATAAATATACTAATTTGTCCAAAATGTGTATGTAATGTCCTACTATCAGTCGAATAAAAAACACAGCGAATTCGAAGAATAACTACATTTCCGCGCCTCTGCGATTCTGCGGAGCATTTTTATTCGATAGGTAGCTCAAAGAACTTTCCTATAAAATAAAAAATATTGGTTTGAAAATTATTGTTAACTTTCAAACCAATATTTCATATTGCATTCTATAACATTTCTTTTCTTAATTCTTCTCCACTCTTAGCACTGAGATAAGCCGGTGCGATATCAAATACAGTCTTGCATCCGCTCTGACCTTCTTTGCTCAGTCTATGCGCTGCTCTTGCATAAGCTACCAGCACACTGGATGTAAACTCAGGATTTGAATCCAACTTCAAACTGTATTCAATCAAATGTTTGTTTTCTTTATTCCAGCCTGTTACACCACTTCTAAGTACGAACCCACCATGAGGAATTCCACTGTGATTTGTTAACAATTCTTCTTCACTAATAAAATGTACTGTTGTA
>CANPET010000214.1 GCA_947573465.1 uncultured Eubacterium sp. | reverse complement strand
ATGGAAAAACCATTGAGAATATGGAAGTTCGCTTATATAAAGCTGCAGATGTTATCAATGGAGAAATTATAGTAAAACCTTGCTTTGACAAACTTGCATCAGACTTAAAGAAACTGACGGATATGGACGACACAAAAGGTGTTGCTGAAAAGGTACAGTTATACTTGGTGACATCTGACTTGAAACCTGATAGAATCACAGCAACAGACAAATTTGGTAAAGCGCTTTTTTCTCAATTAGAAGAGGGAATTTATTATATTGAATCTGTAAAATATTTAGAGGCGGATAAAGAGTATATGATTACGCCACTTGTGTTATCTGTTCCACAGAAGCAGCTTGGAACAAATGATATTTACGATATAGATGTTATTCCTAAAATTGTGGAAAGGAATGTAAATCAGACATCAAAAACAACCGATGAGGTCTCAAAACAATGAATGTAGTTATGATAGCAGGTTTTGGTATTGTATTGACTTTGCTGGGAGTTAGATTATTAAAAAATGAAGAGTAAAAAAAGATTTGGAAAAGTGCTGCTGATTGTTGGAATTATTTTGATAAGTACTTCTGCGATTATGTTAGTGAAATATAAATTTGATGATATGAACTCTGGAAAAATAATAAAGGATGTTCTTCACAAAATAAAAAATTATGATACGCAGTATTATAACGACAGTAAATTATATCATATAAATGATACTCAGTATATTGGAGTATTAAAAATCCCATCTCTTAATGTGGTTCTTCCTATATGCTCAGAATGGAATAATGATAATTCTGAAAAGGGCGTATGTCGATATTTAGGAAGTGTAGAAGAGAGAAATTTAATTCTGGCAGGTCATAATTATCGAAGTATGCTTAGAAGATTATCAGAGATTGAGACAGGAAGCGAAATAATTATTACAGATATAAATCAAGTGGATTATCATTATACTGTAACATATACAGAAGTTGTTGGAGGGTATAATAGCAAAGTGATGACAAGCGGTGAGTGGGATATGACAGTATTTACATGTACACTTCCGGGAAACTCCCGATATGCTGTAAGGTGTATATTAAATGAAAGAGTAAAAACGTAAACAGACACGAAGATATTTCTAAGTGTCTGTTTTTTTCTATCTTCTGTGCAATAAAAGTCTTTATATATCCGTTTAACAGTTATAAAATGATAGAAAGCAAAGGAGCGCATATGAAGAAAAGAGTTTTAAGCATTTTATTAACTATTATAATTTTGCCGGTAATGGGACAAGCTCCTGTGATTGGGGCACAACCTATGGATACGTCAGCAGTTGGCGAGCAAAAAGAACTAACAGGAGAATGTGGAGAGAATGCAATCTGGAAATATAATTCTGAAACGAAAACATTAACTATTTCTGGAACTGGAAGAATTGAATGGAGAATAGCAAATAGAGAAGTTAAAAGAAACGCAAAAAAACTGATTGTTGAAGAGGGAATCAAGGTAGTTGGAGAATATGTTTTTTATTTGTTTCATTTATCAGAAGTTATTCTACCGAATAGTTTAAAAGAAATAGAAAACGGTGCATTTTCTTCGTGCAAAATAGAAACAATCACGATTCCTAAAAATGTAACAAAAATCGGAAGTTCTGCGTTTGCAGATTGTTTTGAACTAAAGGATATAACGATATTAGGAAATGTCAATAGTCAGACATCGTTTCTTGGTGAAGGACAAAGTGTAAAGTTGAATTTGGCAGGATTTTGTGGAGCAATAGGTATTTTGTCTGCAAATAATCCAATTTCCATAAATTTTATGCCAGGAAACAAAAGATATATTTGTAAAAAAGGATTCATAATGTCTCCAGATAAAAAGCATCTATATTTGTATAAAGAGACTGGAAAAAAGAAAGCAAATAAGGTTATCGTTATTCCTGATACTGTTGAAGTTGTAGAACCGGGGGCATTTTCCTGGAGTTCTAATATTAAAATGGGAAAAAACATAAAACAAATTAAAGCATGGGGATTTTATTACTGTAGATTTAAAACATTGAAGTTACCAAAGAATTTGAGACGAATCGAGGATAGGGCATTTTCCAGAGCAGATATGGATAAAATTATAATTAATAAAAAGTTAAAATACATTGGAGAAAATGCATTTGATGATACCTCACTGAAAAAAGTAGTGATAGACCATTATTTAATATTAAAAAAAGGAAATTTTCCTAATGCAAAGTTAAAATATATTGGAAAAGAAAAAATAAAAACAGTAATTCAAGATGCTTATTATTGGGATAGAAAGAAAAGTAAAGATAAGATAAAAGTTGATTTTTTGAAGGTTGTTGGCGCGAAAGGATATCAAATAAGGATTGTGCAGCCAGGCAGAGGAATTGAAAAAAATTTTGATACAAGAAGTAAAACAGTTAAGGTTCAAAGCGAGGATGATAAAGTGTTTGGAACAAAAATCAATGCTATTGTGTCAAGGAATTTTAAAGTTCAAAAGATTAAAGATAAGATATCGGGGGAGAAATATAAAAGTGGATATGCGTTATATGTAAAAATGCGGCCGTACAAGTATTCAAAGGGTAAAAAGAGATATGGAAAATGGAGCAATAAAATGAAATTGGTTATTGATGACGGTTTCTGGTTTGATGCATATTAAATAAAAATCCATTTTAGGCTGATAAGGGCAAAAAGCACCTTGCTTTTTGCCCCTGTTTTGGTTATAATATAAAGAACTTTGTGAATTTGTTAAGACTTGTCTTTTGACAGGAATATTGGATGAATCTCGCAATGCAGAAGAACCAAGCCGAAGCCACTGTAAAGGGCAGCAATATTTTCTTGGATTGTCAGAAGCAGACAGGAAAGTGTCTGGAAAATCATGTTGCTGGTTTTTACAGTAGTTTCGGATTCTTCTGCGAAGAATAAATAAAAGGAGAAGTTGCTAAATGATAGCAACGAAATAAGATTATGTACAAGAGTTTTAGTATGGAACTTGCTGGCAGAACTCTTACAGTTGATGTAGGAAGAGTGGCAGCACAGGCAAATGGTGCAGCGTTTATGCATTATGGTGATACAACAATTTTATCTACAGCAACTGCATCGGACAAGCCAAGAGATGGTGTGGATTTCTTCCCACTTTCTGTTGAATTTGAAGAAAAGATGTATTCAGTAGGTAAAATACCAGGTGGATTTAATAAAAGAGAAGGAAAAGCTTCAGAGAATTCAGTTCTTACAGCACGTGTTATTGACCGTCCAATGAGACCTTTATTCCCTAAGGACTACAGAAATGATGTTTCATTAAACAATTTAGTTATGGCAGTTGATCCTGAATGCAGACCTGAATTGGTTGCAATGTTAGGTTCGGCTATTTCAACATGCATTTCTGACATTCCATTTGATGGACCATGTGCTATGACACAGGTTGGTATGGTTGATGGTGAGTTTATTGTAAACCCTAGTCAGGCTGTTTGGAATGATGGTGATCTTCAGCTTACAGTTGCTTCAACAAAAGAAAAGGTTATTATGATTGAAGCTGGTGCAAATATCATTCCGGAAGATAAGATGATTGAAGCAATTTACATGGCGC
>CANPET010000213.1 GCA_947573465.1 uncultured Eubacterium sp. | reverse complement strand
TCAGTCCTGCACAGAACTATCATAGGTAGATTAACCAGAATTTCATTATAAATAAACACCACTGAATCGAACTTTGTGCCATCTAAATAAGGTTCCTCATCTAAAGCGGCAATTCGTTCTTCTGATGTTTTATTCAAATCTAAATCTTTGAAACAATCAATATTAACTTTATAATCCACAGGCTCTAAACATCTGTCGCAAGGAATGGATAAAATAACATTTCCCTTACATACAAAGGCAATATGCTTCTTTCCATCATTGTGAAATGAAAGTTCAATCTCATATTCCTTCACCGGAAATATTTCTCTTTTCGTTTTAAATTCCTTTGTTTCAAATGTTGGATTAAATTTTCTAAATCCGTCTTCTTCCTGTAGAAGTTCATATAAATCAATTAACATAATATTCCTTCTTCAAAGACACCTAAACAATTATACATATCATGGGTATTTTTGTCAAGCGTCATTATTTTAATAATTCAACAGTTTCTCTGGCAATAGCAAGTTCTTCATTCGTCGGTACAACATATACCTTAACCTTTGATTCTGGAGTAGAAATCATAACCTCCTCACCCCTTTTACTATTCGCTTCCTTATCCAGGGTGATTCCTAAATATTCCAAATGCTTGCATACCGCTTCTCTTACTACAGAATTATTTTCACCTACACCTGCAGTAAACACAATACAATCCACCCCATTCATAACTGCCACATAAGCACCTACAAATCTCACTACAGTTCGTACATAAGCATTCAACGCTGATTTTGCGTTTATATTTCCCTCTTCAATAGCCTTTGCGATATCCCTGAAATCACTGGATACTCCTGATAAACCTGCAATTCCTGATTCTTTATTCAGAATATTAATTACTTCAGATATATCCTTATTTTCAATGTCTGCAATTATTTCTAATATTCCTGGATCAATATCTCCAGATCTGGTTCCCATCATCACACCTGCTAAAGGGGTAAGTCCCATGCTCGTATCAACAGATTTACCACCATCAACAGCACAAATACTTGCACCATTTCCTAAATGACATACAATAGTCTTTATCTCTTCTAAAGGACATTTCATGATTTCCGCTACTCTCTTAGAAACAAAACTATGGGATGTACCATGAAAACCATAACGTCTGATTTTATTTTCATCATAATATTTTCTTGGCAAGCCATAAAGATATGCTTCCTCTGGCATTGTCTGATGAAAAGCAGTATCAAATACTACAACATTCGGCGTATCTTTCATAAGTTTCATACAAGCTTTAATACCAATAATATTTGCAGGATTATGAAGCGGTGCCAAATAATTGCATTCTTCAATTTTGCTGATTACATCATCCGTTACAATGGCTGACTTGGAAAAATATTCTCCACCATGAACCACACGATGACCTACAGCCTTAACCTCGCTCATATCATTAATCACACCGTTTTCATTATCTGTTAAAGCGTCTATAACAGCGCTTATTGCCTCATGATGCGTTGGCATATCTATTTCTTTAGTAATTTTATCACACTTCTCACTTTCATAAGTAATAGAGCTTCCATCAATTCCAATTCTCTCACATAAACCTTTTGCAAGAACTTTTTCACTATCTGAATCAATCAATTGAAACTTTAAAGATGAACTACCACAATTGATAACTAATACTTCCATATAACCTTTATCCTTACCTTTACCTAACTAATCTGTGCCTGAACTGCTGTAATAGCCACAACACCCACAATATCTTTCGCACTGCAACCACGTGACAAATCATTAATCGGTTTTGCAATTCCCTGACAAAGTGGTCCATAAGCTTCTGCCAATCCAAGTCTTTGTAATAATTTATACCCAATATTTCCTGCATCTAAATCAGGGAATACTAAAACATTTGCTTTTCCTGCCACAGGACTGCCCGGTGCTTTAAATTCTGCTATTTCTGGTACTAAGGCTGCATCCGTCTGCAATTCTCCATCTATCAGAAATTGAGGGTACTCTTTTTTTGCAATTGCTGTAGCTTCTACTACTTTATCCACATCATTGTGTGCTGCACTTCCATAAGATGAATGAGAAAGCATTGCAACCCTTGCCTTCTCGCCAACCAGATACTCAAAAGATTCCGCACTGCTTGCCGCAATATCCGCTAACTGAACCGGATTAGGATTCTGGTTTAGTCCACAATCACCCATTACAAAAACGCCATCTGCTCCCATTTGTTTGTTCGGCACACAAATCACAAAAAATGCTGACACTAATTTGCTTCCTGGTTTTGTTTTAATTATCTGTAACGATGGTCTTAATGTATTTGCAGAAGAATGACATGCACCGGAAACTACACCATCTGCATCTCCTGCACGTACCATCATACATGCATAATACATGTAATCACTAACCAACATTGCATATGCTTGTCTCTCTGTCATTCCTTTTGCTTTTCTTAATTGATATAAATCCGTTGCATATTCCTTTAACTTTTCACTATACCTTGGATCAATAATTGTAGCACCCTCAATATTCAGACCCTCTCCGTATTCCGCCACCTCTTCGTCTGTAGCAAGCAATACCACATCTGCAAAATCTTCTTTGAGAATCTGCTCCAAAGCCTCATAAGTACGTCTGTCCATTCCTTCCGGCAAAACAATTCGTTTTCTGTTTGCTCTGGCCTTTTCTTTTAACTGTTCAATAAAACTCATATATATCTCCTTCAAAATCATTTTTCAATCCAATTTATATTATAGTATAATGAATTTTAATAAACAACTCCTAAAAGTATATTATTTTTATTGAAAGTGCAATATTTTATTGAAACATTATTGTATTAATGTTAAAATTGTTTCAGCGAGGTATCTTGTATGAAAACAATTGGAATTATTGCAGAATTTAATCCATTTCATAATGGTCATAAATACTTAATAGAAAAAGCAAAAAAAATAACACAGGCAGATAATGTAGTGATTGTATGTAGTGGAAATTTTGTACAACGCGGTACTCCTGCAATTTTTGATAAATCTGCCAGAACAACCGCTGCCCTTTTGAATGGTGCAGATGTTGTTTTAGAACTTCCAATTATGTACTCCACGGCTTCTGCAGAAACTTTTGCTCATGCAGCAGTAAGACTGTTAGATAAACTGAACTGTATTGACTATCTCTGTTTTGGCTGTGAAACAGATAATATCAAAGCACTTCCAACTATTTCTAATATTTTATTAGAAGAGCCGGAAGATTATAAAAATATGTTATCTGTTTATTTAAAGAACGGTCTGTCCTATCCAAAAGCCAGAGCGAGTGCAGTAACTGACTATTGTAACGAAAATAATATTTTAAATAAATACATCATAAATCAAACCTTAGAGCAGGCAAATAATATTTTAGCAATAGAATATTTAAAAGCTTTAAAAAATTTTCATTCCAAAATAAAACCTTTGGCAATAAAAAGAATTGGTTCGGCTTATAATTCCAATTCTTTAGATGATAATTTTGCATCTGCTACAGGCATTCGAAAAGCTTTGTACAACAATCAGACAATTGACAATTTTGTTCCTAAAAATTGTATTGATATTTATAG
>CANPET010000212.1 GCA_947573465.1 uncultured Eubacterium sp. | reverse complement strand
GTATAGATTTTTCCTGACTTTGTTAATATATCGCTGACACAGTCTGTTGTTACTGCATCAAGACCGCAGCCAAAGGAGTTCAACTGAACTAAATCCAAATCATCTCTTGTCTTAACATAGTTTGCGGCACGATAAAGTCTTGAATGGTACATCCATTGATCGGAAACAATCAGCGGTCGTTCCACCTCTGCTAAATGAGAAATAGAGTCTTCAGTTAAAACAGCAAGACCATAGGAATTTATCATTTCAGGAATACCATGGTTGATTTCCGGGTCTACATGGTAAGGACGACCTGCCAGAACAATGCCGCGCTTTCCGGTTTCTTCCATATATTTCAAGGTTTCTTCACCCTTACGTGCCATATCATTTCTTGATGCGAGAAGTTCATTCCATGCCAGATGAGCGGCATTCTTTATTTCTTCCTCGTCGATGCCGAATTCTTTTGTAAATTCTTCAACAAGACGAGTAGTAGTCGTATCCTCATTAGTTAGCGCCATAAATGGATTCATAAATTTCATGGAAGGATCTTCCAGTTCCTCCACGTTGTTCTTGATATTTTCCGCATATGATGTAACAATCGGACAGTTGTAGTGGTTGTTGGCATCCGGTGTTTCATTTCTCTCGTATGGTATACAAGGATAGAAAATAAACTTAACCCCTTCCTGAATCAGCCATGCAATGTGTCCGTGGACAATTTTTGCAGGATAACATTCAGATTCACTAGGAATGGACTCAATACCCATCTCGTAAATCTTGTGAGAAGATTCCGGAGAAAGAACAACGCTATATCCTAATTCCTTAAAGAATGTAGCCCAGAATGGGAAGTTCTCATACATATTAAGAACTCGAGGGATACCAACCACGCCCCTAGGAGCTTTATCTTTATCTAAAGGCTCATAGCCAAACATTCTCTGTAATTTATATTCGAAAAGGTTTGGAATATTTTCTTTATTTTTCTGTCCACCAATACCTTTTTCACATCTGTTTCCACTGATAAATCTACGACCATCAGAGAATTTGTTAATTGTAAGCAGGCATGAGTTCGTACAGCCCTTACACCTTGTCATAGAAGTTTCATAAGAAAATGCTTCTAATTGGGCAAGATTCAGCATGGTAGTAGCTTCACCGTGATATCTTTCTTTGGCAATCAAAGCGGCACCAAAGGCACCCATAATACCTGCAATATCCGGACGGATTGCTTCAATTTCAGCCACTTTTTCAAGGCTTCTAAGCACTGCATCATTGTAGAAAGTACCACCTTGAACAACTACTTTACGACCTAAGTCTTTTGCATCTGATATTTTGATAACCTTGTATAAAGCATTTTTTATAACAGAATAAGCAAGACCCGCAGAAATATCAGCCACACTGGCGCCTTCCTTTTGCGCCTGCTTAACATTTGAGTTCATAAATACGGTACAACGTGTACCTAAGTCTGTAGGATTGGAAGCAAATAAGGCTTCCTTAGCAAAATCCTCTACGGAGAAATTCAGTGATTTTGCAAATGTTTCAATAAAAGAACCACATCCGGAAGAACATGCCTCATTTAACTGTACGCTGTCTACGGAATTGTTCTTGATCTTAATACATTTCATATCCTGGCCGCCAATGTCCAGAATACAGTCTACCTGAGGTTCAAAGAAAGCAGCGGCATAATAGTGGGCAACAGTTTCGACTTCGCCCTCATCTAACATCAGTGCTTCTTTAATCAGAGCTTCACCATATCCTGTGGAGCATGAGCGGACAATATGCGCATCCTCTGGTAATTTTTTATAAATATCTTTTACGGCATCAATGATTGTCTGTAGAGGGTTTCCGTTATTTCCACTGTAAAATGAGTAGAGTAAAGAACCATCTTCAGCGACTAATGCAGCTTTTGTAGTAGTAGAACCGGAGTCGATACCGAGGAAACAATTTCCACGATAAGACTCCAAATCTCCTTTTTTTACTTCGGCTTTACTGTGTCTTGCTAAAAATTTATCGTATTCTTGCTGATTGTGGAATAATGGCTCAAGACGCTTGATTTCCATAGACATCTTAACACCCTTTGATAACTGTTCGTACAAATCAACAATATTAACACGGACATTTGGATTGTGATTTAGTGCAGCACCAGTAGCAGCAAATAAATGAGAATGCTCAGGAGCAACAATATGTTTATCATCTAATTTTAGAGTTCTGATAAATGCGTTTTTTAGTTCCGGCAAAAAGTGGAGTGGTCCACCTAAAAATGCCACAGTACCACGAATTGGCTTACCGCATGCAAGACCGGAAATAGTTTGATTTACTACAGCCTGAAAAATAGAAGCTGCTAAATCTTCTTTGGTAGCACCTTCATTAATCAACGGTTGGATATCTGTTTTTGCAAAAACACCACATCTCGCTGCAATTGGATAAATTGTCTGATAGTTTTTTGCATATTCATTTAAACCGGAAGCATCTGTCTGTAAAAGAGATGCCATCTGGTCGATAAAAGAACCGGTACCACCGGCACAGATACCATTCATGCGCTGCTCAATACCATTTGTAAAATATATAATCTTAGCATCTTCGCCACCTAGTTCAATAGCGACATCAGTCTGTGGAGCATAATCTTCCAAAGCAGTGGAAACAGCCACTACCTCCTGAACAAATGGGATTTTCAAATGTTCTGATAATGCAAGACCACCAGACCCTGTAATCATAGGACATAATTCAATAGATCCCAGTTTGTCATGTGCCTTTTTTAATAAAGAGACTAAAGTCTCCTGAATATTTGCGTAATGTCTTTCGTAATCTGAAAAAATAATATTTTTTTCTTTATCAAGTATTGCAATTTTTACGGTAGTAGAACCGATATCAATACCTAAACTGTAATAATTATTTTTACTCATATCCTCACCTTATCCTTAATGTGGTAACAAGTTCAGCCATGCGCTACAGAATAGATATGACAAGTGACTGCTTGCAGGCAATTTGTCATATCTATTCTGTAGCATATGGTGAGCATCCACAGCGAAGGAAATCCGTAGGATTTTCGAGCTGTTGGCTGAACTGTCACAAAATAGTGCTAATGACATAAAGATATCAAAAACGACTTTTAATTATATAATAAATAGGAAGAAAACTCAACTATTTTGGAGATACAATTCCTGGATGGAAAACAATATGGAAAACAATATACCATATATCAATTATATTGAAATTATAAGGAAAAGATTAATCGAAATTATTTTTATAAATATAGGGTGAAGTTATTTTTATAAATATAGGGTGAAGTTGTTTGACAAACGAAGGCATAGAAACTATACTGTAAGATGGTTATTTATAGATGGGAACCTAGCCCTTAAAATGAAAAACAGGAGTAAAAATATGTCGAAATTTGAAAAGAAATTTGGTAAATATGCGATACCGAATTTGTCATTATATTTAATTATTGCATATATTATTGGTTATATGATACAGATATTAAGCCCACAGGTGTATGGTTTTCTTATGTTTGATCCATATGAAATTTTTCACGGACAAATTTGGAGACTTGTAACATGGATATTAATGCCACCGGAAACATTGGGTATTTTTACGATTATAATGCTTTTCCTGTATTATTCA
>CANPET010000211.1 GCA_947573465.1 uncultured Eubacterium sp. | reverse complement strand
CTTCCGGAAGGCTGTAAGACAATTCATCATTAAGACAGTGAATTCCTTCAATAACAAGAATATCATCCTCTTCTAATTTTACGTAATTACCATTAAACATTCTCTTCCCTAGAACAAAATCAAAGTCAGGTAATTCCACCTGCTTTCCTTCTAACAGTTCTGTCATCTGCCTGTTAAACAATTCTACATCCACAGCCTCTAAGACTTCATAGTCCAAATTTCCTTCTTCGTCAATCGGTGTGTCTTCTCTGTTCACGAAGTAATTATCTGTTGAAATCGGATGCGGTTTCATTCCCTGTGCCATTAACTGTATGCATAATCTATGGGCAAAAGATGTTTTTCCTGAGGAAGACGGTCCTGCAATCATAACAACTTTCACTCCCTCCCGGGACGCTATATCACTGGCAATATCTGCTATCTTCTTTTCCTGAAGAGCCTCCTGAACCATCATTATATCATTAATTGTTCCATCCGTAATTTTGTCATTTACCTGACCAATTGTTGCAACCCCTAATCTTTCCGCCCATCTGGCTGATTCCTTTAGTGCATTGGACACTTTATTCTGGGGTACAAACTCAGGCACAACTTTTGGAGATTTTTTTACTGGCATTTGAAGAACAAACCCTTCGTCATATGGGATTAATTCATAATATTTTAGTATCCCTGTAGAATATGCCATATAGCCATAAAAATAATCTTCAAAGCCTTTCATTTTATAAATTTTAACAGAAGATGCTCTACGATATTTTAACAAATTCACTTTGTCCATCATACCGAATCTTTTAAATTTCTCCATGGCTTTTCCTGTAGAAAAGGTTTCTTTTGTAATTAAAATATCCTGTTTTACCAATTCATCCATTTCTGCCTTTAACCTACACAGCAATGCATTATCTATTTTTGCTCCACCACAAACTTTGAAATAATATCCCTTGCTCACAGAATATTGTATACTTAACTTATCAAAACTTTTCCTGTCTGCTATTTTATAAAATGCTTTCAGCATCATAAAAACAACACTTCTCCGATAACATTCAATCCCCGCATGATTCGCAGTCGTGAGAAATCTTATCTTACTGTTTTCTGTTAAAACATTCGACAACTCACATAATTTATCATTACATACAGCCAGAATAATATCATTTTCATAGTACTTTTTAAATTCCTTAGCTATTTCATAGATTGTCGTTCCGTCTTCATATTCATATACTACATTGGAAATTTCCACATTAATCATAGTACGCCCTGCCTTTCTGATTCATTTTTAAAACTTCCTTTATCTGAAAATCATTTTGGTTTCCACTCTCTTTCATTGTATTCAGTATTTTTGAAAACTTCTCGTTTTCTTTCTGCAGATACTGCTTTAATATCTGATTTTTTGTTTCTAACAGATATTTTCCATATAAAAGTTCTACATCTGTATACTCTGTATTCTGCCCTTTCACAGCCTTTATAATCGTATAATATTTACCACCATCCACAACCATATTTTCTTTAATAATTTCCCAACAGTTTCCAACCAAAAACTTTCGGACCAGATCCACTCTTTTATGCGGAGATAAAATCAGTTCTTTTATACCTTTTACCAAACTTCCTCTTGATAATATATCCACAATCAGATCCCCGCCCATTCCTGCAATAATAACAGATTCAGCCATGTTATCCTTCATCTGTTCCATTCCATCGGACAATACAGTAGTAATCTTTTCACTCAATCCTTCTAATCTTATATTTTTAGCAGCCATTTTTAATGGACCTTCATTGATATCCAAAGCATAAGCTCTCTTACTGATATTATTTTTCACTAGATAAATAGGCACATACCCATGGTCTGTGCCTATATCTGCTACGATATTTCCTTTGGTAACCATATCTGCTACGGCCTTTAGTCTCTTTGATAACATAAACTTTTCTATCCTAACGTAATGTGTATTTTTTGCAATTTATTCTGTTCTTTAATAATTTGTTGTAAATCAGCAATATCTGTTGCTGTGGCTGCTTTATGATCAAGACTTTCTTTTTTGATTTTTAAAACCGCATCATTCACAGCCTTTTCCTGTTCTTCGATACTAAGATTTGCCCTGATTGGTGACACAAAAAGTTCCGTCACCTTTCTATGCTCTTCCTCATCTTCAAAATAATTCATAATCTGCGCCGGATTTGCCTGCCCACCTTCCATTTGTTCCCAGAACAGAGCAGCAACCCGGTTATAAAATGGGTCTATAAAATCTTCCGGCGAAATCACTTCTGCCACCTTTTTGAACCACTTATCTCTATCCGATAAATATGTCAGGAGAATTCTCTGGGCACTGACAGATGCATCTTCTTTCTTTGTCTTTTTTGAGATACGGGGTTCCTCGTTAATTTTGTCTTCCTTACCAACATAAGTTAGTCCGGTTTTCCTTACTAGTTTTGCCAGTCCGTCCTTTGGAATATTAAAAGTACTGCATACAGATTCCAGATAATTATCGCGTTCAATCTCATCTTTAAAATCCAATAACATTTCAGCCACTTTCTTATGAAATGCCGTTTTCTCCTGTGGATCGTTTAAATTGTATTTCTTCTGCTCTACATCCACCTGAAAGATAAAATAATTCGTGGCATTTTTAATTCTGTCTTCATACGCTTCCCTGCCCATTGCTTTTATAAACTCATCCGGATCTTTATATGGCCTCATATTCAATATTTTAATCGCAAGACCTGCATCTCTTAAATAAGGAATCGCTCTAAGCGCTGCCTTGATACCTGCCTCATCACTGTCAAATGTCAGTACTACTTCCTTAACATATCTCTTAATCAAAGTGGCATGCCTGGATGTAAATGCTGTCCCAAGAGCCGCAACTGCATTATTGAAACCTGCCTGATGAAGACTGATGACATCCATATAACCCTCGCAAATCAGCAGATAATCCTTTCTAGAGGCTCTTGCAACATTTAACCCATAGAGATTACGGCTTTTATCAAAAACTCTTGTTTCCGGCGAATTTAAATACTTAGGCTTTGCATCTCCCATAACTCGTCCACCAAAAGCAATCACACGGTTATTTGCATCCATAATCGGAAACATAACACGATTCCAGAATTTGTCTGTAACGCCACGCTTTTCATCAAAGGTAAACAAACCTGTTTCCTTTAATTCATTATCATTATATCCTTTCTTTTTCAAATACTGATAAAGATTATTACTATACTTATCTGAATATCCTAGTCCAAATTTTACAATCGTTTCATCAGATAACTGACGTCCGGACAGATAATGATAAGCAGACTTTCCTCTGTCTGAACGCAAAAGATAATGAAAATATTTTGCTGCCTCTGTGTTAATCTCAATAATTTTTGTTTTTAAATCCTTCTCCTGTCTGGCTTCCTTTGAATACTCCACCTTAGGGAGCTGGATTCCTGCTTTGTCTGCCAAAACCTCCATTGCCTCTATAAAGGTATAATTTTCATATTTCATCAAAAATGATATAACATTACCACCTTCACCACAACCAAAACAATAATACATCTGCTTATGAGGAGACACCGAAAAAGACGGTGATTTTTCATTGTGAAACGGGCAGAGTCCAAAATAGGAACTTCCCTTTTTCTGTAACTTCACATAATCACCGATTACATCAACGATGTCATTTTCAGTTCTTACCTGTTCGATAAT
>CANPET010000210.1 GCA_947573465.1 uncultured Eubacterium sp. | reverse complement strand
TCAAAAGGTGCACCACAAAATCCTAAAGGATATATCTGATAAAAAACACTCTCATATGCCCACATAATCTTCTCCTACAATTCGTTAACGTTTACTTGTTTTCCATCACGCCAGATTCTTTCTAAATCATAAAACAATCTGTCTTCTTCATTAAAGACATGAACGATAATATCACCAAAATCCATCAGTATCCAGTTTGCATTATCATATCCCTCAATATGTTTCGGAACTGCTTCTGCCTTATATAACTCTTCTTCCACACTGTCTGCCAGCGCCTTTACCTGATTTTCATTATTTCCACCGGCAATAATAAAATAATCTGCAATGACCGAAATCTCAGAAATGTCAATGACTGTAATATTTACTCCCTTTTTTTCGTCCAATGCATTGTATGCAATCTTTGCCAATTCTTTTGAACTCATTCTATTTTTCTCCTATTTTTTCTTTATAAAATTCGTATGCTTCTTTTGTAAAGCTGTCAATAAGCTGATTTTTATTCTGTAAATAATTTAATGTATCTTTCAAAATGTGATAGGTCAGTAAATCCAGATCTTTCATTGCGATTTGACGCAAGAAAGATAGATTAGGCTGGACAGTCCGACCGGGTTCAATATAATCTGCACAAAATACAATCTGTTCTAATTTTGTCATATCTGCTTTTCCTGTTGTGTGCCATTTCACTGCATTTAATATCTGTTCGTCCTCTATATGATACTTCTGTCTGGCAATCCATGCCCCAACTTTTCCATGCAGAAGATATGGAGCATTTTTCTCATATTCTGAAATAAAAATATTATTTTCAACACAGGTTTCTAATAGCTGTTCATCGGAATAATATTTGGCACAATCATGTAATATCCCTGCCAGATATGCCTGATTAGGGTTCACTCCAAATACTTCTGCAATATCTTTTGCAGTATCTGCCACACCTATAGTATGCATATAAGGGGACTCTTTCAGTACTTTTTTTAAATCATTCTTTATCTCTCCAACAGACCATGCCATATTTTTATCATGATTCAAATACAGTTTATTTTTTCGAATATATTCATATACATTTTGGGGCATCATATCTTTACATTGATCTAAATTACTATTTCGAATATAACTAGATGAAATATCTGAAACCTCTGTATCAAGAACAATAATTCTGTTTTGATTCACATGATACTTGAGAATAATATTTTTTATAGTTTCTTCCAAAGTGTCAAAGCTTTCATCATCTCTGCGAACAAGAACAAGCGTGGCTTTTTCCAATATTATTTCCGGATGATACCAGCTTTCAAAACTTGATACAGAGTCTCCTCCAATGATAAAAAATAATTCATCTTCAGGATTTTGTTCTTTCCATGCAGTTAATGTATCTGCTGTATAACTCAGTTGATGGATAATTTCAAAATCAGAATACTCTATTTTCTCCAACGAATCAACTGCTAGTTTCAGCATATTTATTCTATGATATTCACTAGTGATTTTTGCTGCATTTTTATGTGGTGGGCAAAAAGAAGGCATAAGATATACCTTGTCCAAATTCAACGCATTCAAAGCCTCTTTTGCCATATAAATATGTGTATTATGAATGGGGTCAAAAGTCCCGCCTAATATTCCTATTCTCATATTAACTCTCTTTATGGAAGAATAATCTTTCTGTCTTTCTCATCCTTTGCCGGTCGATATAGTACAATCTTTCTTCCAATAACATGTACTACCGACGATCTTGTTCTATCTGCCAATACTTGTGCAATTTCTTTTGGTTCATAAAAGCAATTCTTTAGTACATTTAATTTTATTATTTCACGCTTCTCTAAAGCTTCATCAATGGCCAATGTAATTTCAGGCGTTACAGCAGATTTTCCTACCTGAAATATTGGGTCAATTGTAGCTGATACCTTGCGCAAATATGCTCTTTGTTTGCTGTTCATAAGTAACTCCTTTTATTTGTAATAATCAAAGCTATGTCCGTAAATCTTCACTGTATCACCATCTTCTATTCCGAGTTCCTCTAATTCATCCAAAATTCCCTTGTCCTTCATAAAATTCTGGAAGAACATAAATCCTTTTTCGGAATCAAGATTCGTATACCCTAACATTCTTTCAATACGAGGACCTTCTACAGAATATACGCCCTCTTCTAACATTTCTACAGTATAAGGCAGTTCCGTAGTGATTCGGTAATCATCCGGGTTATATTCCTGTTCATAAACCACTGGTGCATCTCCAATGCTATCCAGCAATTCCCTTACATAATAAAGTAATTCTTTAAGACCTTTTCCACTGACTGCGGAAATCGGATATACTTTAATCTCCGGCTCAAATTCCTGTTTGATTTTATCTATGACTTCGTTGCTATCTTCATAAATTGCATCTATCTTATTTGCTGCAATTACCTGTGGTCTGTTTAGTAAATCCGGATTGTATTTTTCTAATTCATGATTAATCGCTTTAATATCTTCAATCGGATCTCTTCCCTCAACGGAAGCCGCATCGATTATGTGAATAATTACCTTCGTACGCTCGATGTGCTTTAAGAACTGATGTCCAAGACCAACACCTTCAGATGCTCCTTCTATTAATCCCGGAATGTCAGCAATAACAAAACCTTTTCCACCATTCAAATCAACAACACCAAGATTTGGATTTAATGTTGTAAAATGATAATTTGCAATCTTTGGATCCGCATTGGTAACTCTGGACAAGAGTGTAGATTTTCCTACATTTGGAAATCCAACCAGACCAACATCAGCAATACTCTTTAATTCTAAAGTAACATTTAATTCCATGCTTTTCTGACCAGGCTGTGCGTAGTTTGGCGCCTGCATGGTTGCTGTAGCATAATGCTGATTTCCTTTACCACCACGGCCGCCTTTTAAAATAACCATTCTCTGATTATCTCCACTCATATCAGCAACAATTTTCCCGGTTTCTTCTTCTCTGATAACAGTTCCTTCCGGAACTTTTAAAATAATGTCAGAACCATTTTTCCCGGTTTTATTCTGTTTTCCACCTTCTTGTCCCGGCTCTGCCTTAAAATTGTGTTTATGTCTGAATTCATACAAAGTATTTAATCCCTTGTCCACTTCAAAAATAACATCTCCACCTTTTCCACCGTCACCGCCATTGGGACCGCCATTCGGTACATATATTTCTCTTCGGAAAGAAACGTGTCCGTCTCCACCTTTTCCTGATTGTATAAAAATCTTTGCAAAATCTGCAAACATAATAATCCTCCGTTTATAAAACATTACACGAGCCTGCTTTTTCTTATCCCGCATAGTTAAAAATATGCTTCCAGTCATTCATGACTTGAAGCCTACTAATATCTGTGTTTAATTATTCAGCTACTGGATATACAGAAACCTGCTTTTTGTCTCTGCCTTTTCTTTCAAATCTTACGATTCCGTCTGAAGTAGCAAATAATGTATCGTCACCACCACGTCCAACGTTTACGCCTGGGTGAATCTTTGTTCCACGCTGTCTGTAAAGAATATTACCAGCCTTAACAAACTGTCCATCTGCTCTCTTAGCACCAAGTCTCTTTGATTCTGAGTCTCTACCGTTCTTTGTAGAACCCATACCTTTTTTATGAGCGAAGAACTGAAGGTTCATCTTCATCATAGCTATACCTCCTTATAATCTAATGATATAAAATCTTTGTATTCTTTCTCTAACTGCTCTAGTCC
>CANPET010000209.1 GCA_947573465.1 uncultured Eubacterium sp. | reverse complement strand
GCCCATCCATGCACTCTAATTCCCGAAATCCTATCTTTTGATAAAACGCATTTGTCAAATCGTAACTCGGATACATTCCCTCTCTGACGGTCTTCACTTGAATAAATTCATATCCCTTCTCTTTTGCATTCTGATAAAATGCTCCAAAAAGTTTACTGCCAATCCCCAAACGGTGATATTCTTTCCTGACACCCATAACACAGATTTCTACCGTATAATGACTGGTTTCTTTCATTACAATAAATCCTCTGGCAACATCATTATCTACATCTGCAAAGAAAGGGAGTTCCCTGCTTTCTTTCGCATAAGACACTCTGCTCTCTGGAATTTCAAACCATTCTGGCAACGCTTCCAATACTTCCATGCAAATCTTTTCTTTTTCCTCTTTATTATCAATCCTTTTAATCATAAGTCCTCCATAATGTCTAAACGATACAGTCTTTTCGCATTAAGAGATATCCTTTCTTTTTCTATATCGGATATCCTCAACTTATCTATAAAATCTATGTGTTCTTTTATATCACAGCTTTCGTAATCTGAACCAAATAAAAAACGCTCTGGCATTTCATGAATTTGCTGTGATAACAGTTCACAAAATTTCATAGCAATAGAATTATCATCTGCTATAGAAGATAAATCAAAATATACATTCTGGCAATTCCTTAATTCCTGTACACATTCTGTTACTTTTGGATAATTTAAATGACAACAAATAAAATTAATATTACCATATTGTCTAGAAACCTTTTGCACAATATCAGGTTCTGCGTATTTTGCATTTTCCCATCCACTATGAAATACAATGGGAACACAGTATCTGGCGGCTATGTCATATACCGACATCAATCTACAGTCGTTCAAGTAAAATTTTTCATGTCCACAAAAAAGTTTTATTGCTACAATCTTCCTTTCCACGATATATTTTTCTAAAAGTCTTAATTGATTGGCATAATCAATCAAAGGACTGATGCCGCCTGCCACTAAAACTCTATCTGTGTCCTCAAACAATTCCACGCATTCTGTCAGAGAACCAATATCACTTTTCAGTAAAGAATCTGAAATAACAATTCCATATGTAATACCGTAATTCTCTAACTGCATCAACAGATGTTCCTTTTTATTTTGCAATCCTTCTACATGATACGGTAAATGCATATGTGCATCAATTATTTTTCTCAAAACATTCTCCTTGTGCTATATTTTCATAAACCCGTTCCACAACCGATTCCAACGTTTCCTCTGCCGTAATAACATCTTCCTTTACAAATCCAATATAATCCTTCTCCCGCCACCATCCTCTCATTTCTTCCTCGCCAAACTCATTACTCTTGGACCTCGCCTGATGCCGTCTTAATGTTTCTTCAAAAGGTATATCAAAGTAATAAGCATAGATTCCATCGCCAAACTCACGAACGGCACATTCAAATAGCGGCTTATACCAGTCCGCATACATAATGCCCTCCAAAATGGTAATTTCACTATGATTTTTCCCATATATTAAAAGTTCCTGCATAAGAGACAATGCCTCTGTTGTGGGACCATCATTTACCTTTAATATTTCCCTGCGTACCATATCCTGCGAAATTATCATGGTATTACTGCCGAATTTCTTTTGCAATTCTTTCGCAACGGTAGTTTTCCCACTACCCGAATTACCTCTGAGAATAATCAACTTTGACATTTACCATATCCTCCTCTAATTCCTATTATTTCTGCGATACGCTCTGCCACTTGGTCTATCTCCAGTTCTGTTGTATCTATCGTTGGATAGTCATATCTGTCATAAAAATGAAACGTGTTATCTATTCCTCTTTGAATGCGGATTTCATCTCTGCCATCTGCTTTCATTCTCCGTATATTTTCATCAAGGGAACATTTCAAAATAATCATGGAACATTCAAAATTTATTTTCTCCTCTTCCAGACGGTGTAATACCTCATCAAAAATAGCCTTTCTCTCTCCATGAAACCCATAAGTAAAAATGATATAGTCAATATCCTTACACTGCAAATAATTACGAAGCAGGCAATATAACATCCCTTACAACATCTTTTTCATATATCCACAAGTAAAAGGAAAGAAATCATATTTTTCTGTTCCGATATGCTCTGCACCATATGTCTCATACCATTTTCGCAACCTCACATTTTCCTCCACGATTCCAATATTCATCTGAGAGCATCCCATCCTTCTTGCCGTAGCAATAGCATGCTCCAAAAGTTTCTCCCCAATCTTTTTATGTCTGTACT
This sequence comes from uncultured Eubacterium sp., assembly GCA_947573465.1. GTDB lineage: Bacteria > Bacillota > Clostridia > Lachnospirales > Lachnospiraceae > Eubacterium_G. The sequence goes on along the minus strand of CANPET010000209.1, from coordinate 1,481 downwards.
CCTCTAACACACATAAATTATTCAGTTCACATTCTTCTTCATTTTGTTTCAATAAAGAATAATATCCTACTATCCTGCCATCACTATAGTATGCAAACATCATTCTCTGTTCCTGTTCCAATTGATAAACAAGACGTTCCTCTGTTGTTGCAAATGCTGTAAAACCTGGTGCATTTTCTATCGTAAATTCAAACTCATCTGCCACTGTCATAAAACTTCTGCAGATAACCTGTACACAGTCTGGTATTTCATTTCTCTCGATTTTACGAATCATCAAATCACTTCCTCTCTCCTGCTATATGCCGATTAGATTACAATTCCATCAATTTCTTTCTGGTATCCTTATCAAATTTCTCCAATGCATACCGATACGCTACCCTGGGCATGACTGCATGATTTTTTATCAGATATTGCTCTACCGATGACCGGTCTATCTGTGATAGGGATTTAAGCATCCAACCATACCCTTTTAGCACCAAATCATATTCGTCATTCATCAGTCTATCCGATATGATAAATGGATCTATGCCATCATAATCATTATGAAGGATTGCCGGAATCAGAATAACCGCTGATGCTCTGCGAACCCAAAAATCTTTATCTTCCGTCCACTCTATTATATGTGTAAATAGTGATTTATCCTGTGTACAAAAATCGTCACAATCTCCCCATCCTCTAACATACTTTTTCAGCCAGCCATAAAATATCTGGTATGTTTCTTCATTATAATTCCTTTTCATACGAAAAGCCCAATCAAACGCAATCACACCCAATTCCCAATTATGTTCCTCCAAAAATTCATCGCATAGAGCAAAAACGTTTTTGATATCCTTATCCGAAATTTCCCGAAAAAGCTGTGCCGACAATTTCCGGATATCCCCGGTTTTTATATGCTTTCCCTCTGGCGCATGATTCCATAAAGTTTCTATTTCCTGCTTTGCAGTCCTTAATAAATCATTCATGCTATATATCTCCACTTTCATTATAATTTCCTGTAATTTCAATCGTATTCCCATCTAAATCCTTCAACAGAAAATACCAGTATGGAGTCCCTGCATTTATGTAACGTATCTCTGTCAAATCACTCCCCAGTCCCAATAACCGGATTCTCTCATATTCTTTTTTCAAATCATCAGTACAAATATTGATGACTGCTTTTCCACAGTTTGAATTGTCCATGATTCTGCCCATATCATCATACAAGCTGCAATATTCCTCTTGTTTTGTTACCTCATCAGGATGCAGCTCATCAAATTTTCCATTCATAACCGCCAAGCACAAGCCATCAATTTGAAATATGGCATACCTTGACTTATTCCGGCTGATTACATCCCTCTCAAACAGCTTGCTATAGAAATTAAGCGTTGTTTCAAAGTCTTTTGTAATTAAATAAATACTCCCCGATGTTATCATTGCAATGCCCTCCTAAAATTCAATATCATATGCCGTTCCATGGGAAAGCAATACTCCATCTGTCAACT
>CANPET010000208.1 GCA_947573465.1 uncultured Eubacterium sp. | reverse complement strand
TTCTCGCATTTGCGGGAATACTTGTTCGCGTTATCGGATTAATTTATAGAATACCATTAAATAGAATATTAGGTGATGTAGGACTTGGATATTATGGAACAGCTTTTGATTTCTATAATATTTTGATTTTATTATCATCGCAGAGCATGCCGTTGGCAGTATCAAAAATCATTTCTGAAAAACTGCAGAAAAGACAGTTTCGAAATGCCCATAAGGTTTTCAAAGGGGCTTTAATTTATGGAGCAGTTATTGGAGTAACATTAGGGCTATTTATGTTTTTCGGGGCAGAATGGATTGCTAAAGCATATAAGATGCCTCCAATAGCTATTGCTATCCGTGTATTGGCTCCAACACTTACAATTACATGTATTTTAGGAGTTGTAAGAGGATATTTTCAGGGAATGGGAAACATGGTTCCTACGGCAGTTTCTCAGATTTTTGAACAGATTGTTAATGCTTTTATCAGTATTTTAGGTGCTTATGAACTGGGAGCATATGGATATACTTTATCAAAAGTGGCTAAAAAAGCAGGCGTTTTAAAGGCTTCTTATGCCGCTGCAGGTGGTACGCTGGGTACACTTGCAGGTGCGTTAACGGCACTTTTGTTTATGTTCTTTATTGTGTGGATTAATAAAGATATTATTAGGAAACGCAAAAAAAGAGACAGAAGTGGTATAGAAGATAGTTATGGAAGAGTCACAAAGTTAATACTTCTGACAATTACTCCGGTATTACTAAGTACAACAATTTATAATATTGGTAATTTACTGGATAATCTTATTTATCAAAATATTTTAGTTGGAGTATTCCATGCAACACTGAAAGAACAGAGTTCGACATGGGGAATTTATTCTGGTTATTATAGATTATTAACGACAATGCCAATAGCAATTGCATCATCTTTATCAACAGCGATTGTTCCGTCTCTCGTCAGGTCTTATACCGCAAGAGACCAATTGGCTGTAAAGAGTAAAGTGACATTGGCACAAAAGTTTTCTATGTTGATAGCCTTTCCATGTGGTATGGGATTGTCTGTTTTAGGCGGTCCAATTAATGCGATGTTATTTGGAAGTAAGATAGAAGATACAGTTGTTATTATGATTTTCAGTGTGTTTACTGTAGTGGCATTTTCACTATCAACGATTAGTAATGCTATTTTACAGGGAATTGATAAGTTGAATGTGCCGATTAAAAATTCAGCTATTTCATTGGCGATACATCTGGTTGTATTACCAATATTGTTAATTGTATTGGAGACTTCACCTTTGCAATGACAGTGTCAATATTGAATTCTTTTTCTATCAAACGTTATTTAGGATATAAACAGGAAATTCAATTTACATTAGTAAAACCATTTATTTGCGCAGTTGTTATGGGTATCGGCTGTCTTGTAATCTATAAGCTTGGAATGTTATTACTTCCAATCAATGCAATATGGACCATTTTAGCGATACTTATTGGTGTTTGTATCTATGGAATTGTGCTGATATTTACGAAAACAATAACAGAAGATGAACTATATGCAATGCCAAAGGGAACAGCATTGATTGGTTTCCTAAAAAAAGTCCATCTTTTGTAAAAAGAATGTATAAAATAACAAAATATGTAAAAAATATATGCAAGAAGTAAAAGATTAAGATAACTTTAATCTTTGGGTTTATGGTTTGAATAGGAGAAAACTTATGAACAGACGGGCATATATTTTTTATTTAACAATTTTTATTGTGGGATTTGGCATTGCATACTTCTGTGGACTGAAAACAGGTATGGAAGAAGATTTGCTGTATAACGAAAAAACGGTTGATGTTCAGCCAAAAGAGAATGAACAAAAAGAAGAAGGTTACTGGGTAAAAGCAATCGGCGATGTGATTTTTGTATATAAAAGTGATAAAACCACTGTAATCGCTGAAACAGACATTAATATTTCAAGATTATCCACAAGTGAAAAAAATATTTTAAATGATGGAATTTATTTAGAGAATTCAGAAGAATTATTTAAATATCTGGAAGCTAATACAAGTTGATGAAAGGATTTACCTTTATGAGAACAATTATCATTGGAGCAGGCGCGGCGGGACTGACTGCAGGTATTCAGGCTGCAAGAAATCAGTCAGAAGTGATTATTATCGAGCATGAAAAACAAGCAGGAAAAAAAATATTAATTACAGGAAATGGACGATGTAATATCTCCAATGAAAAAATGAACAGTTCCATGTATTATGGCGATTCTGGATTTATTGACTGTGTTTTAGAAAAATGTCCGGTAACAAAGATAAAAGAATTTTTTGAATCCATTGGTCTATATACCTGTTCTAAGAATGGGTATATTTATCCAATGAGCATGCAGGCAGGATCTGTTCTTACAATTTTAAGAAACGCAGCGCTTGATTTAGGCGTGAAAATAAAAACAAATAATGATGTACATAATATCTGTTTGCATAACGACAGATTTCTTGTAGATATCGGTATCGAATTAGAATGTGACCAGTTGATTCTGGCAACCGGAGGATGCAGTTTCAAAAAGACAGGGTCTGATGGTTCGGGTTACAAACTGGCAGAAGAATTGCAACATACTGTTGTAACTCCTGAACCGGCACTAACTGCTCTGATATGCAATGATAACATTCTAAAGAAAGCATCCGGTGTACGTATTCATGCATCTGTCACTGCAAAAGGGCAAAGACATACAGGGGATTTACAGATTACAGATTATGGAGTATCCGGTATTCCTGTTTTTAATATCAGCCGCCTCGTAGCGACCGGGGATACAATTCAAATAGATTTTATGCCGGGATTTTCAGAAGAGCAGCTAAGTAACATGATATCTAATCTTTTCATGAATGGAAAAGAAAAAAGCGCAGATATTGTTTTGAACGGACTCTTTCCCGATAAGATTGCAGTCTTATTTACAACCAAGTTAAAAATACATAATCAGGCGTGTCATACAATTGATAAAGATAAAATCAGTGAACTGACAGGATTGATAAAAAATTATAATATATCTGTTCAGAAGAGACGGGGATTTGAGTTTGCTCAGGTAACAGCAGGTGGGGTGTCTACGGACGAAATCCATCCGGAAACAATGGAGTCAAAAAAGATAAAGAATCTGTTTTTTGCAGGCGAGATTATTGATGTAGACGGAATTTGCGGCGGCTACAATTTACATTTTGCATGGGCAAGTGGCATGATTGCAGGAGGAAACTGTAAATAATGATTTTATTACAAGTATCAAATATTAAATTAAATATTGATCAAAACGAACAGGATGCCTATAAAAAGGCTTTAAAAACATCCGGAGTTTCCGACAAGGAAGTTCGTCATTGGAAAATATTAAAATATTCTGTGGATGCCAGAAATAAAGCACAGATTTCAAAGGTTTACTCTATTGGATTATATGTCGAATCTTATCATAAAACACGAAAAAATGTGCTGGTAATAGAAAAAGAAAAACAATATTCTTATAAATTATCCGGAGACAGACCAATGAATTACCGACCTGTTGTCGTAGGTTTTGGCCCGGCAGGTATGTTTGCAGCATATCTTTTGGCAATGAACGGATTTGCTCCAATTATTGTTGAGCGTGGAGATACGGTAGAGAACCGTTCACGAATCGTAGAAGAATTTTGGGAAAAGGGTGAACTAAACCTGAATTGTAACGTTCAGTTTGGCGAAGGCGGTGCCGGCACTTTTTCTGATGGGAAATTGAATACAGGAATTAAAGATAAACAAGACAGA
>CANPET010000207.1 GCA_947573465.1 uncultured Eubacterium sp. | reverse complement strand
AAGCTAACCCTACTTTCATTCCTTCTGCATGAATAGCATCAATTGTTTCCTTTACATTTTCGCAAGCCTCTACATGAATTGTCAACAACTCAGAGCCAGCATCTTTAAACTCCTTAATATAGCGAATCGGCTCTTTTATCATTAAATGAACATCAAAAAACTTGTCTGTATAACTTCTGATAGCTTTAATTACCGGCATTCCAAAAGAAATATTTGGAACAAATATTCCGTCCATAACATCAATGTGTATCCAGTCACATCCTGCCTCATCAATTCTTTTTACATCTGCTCCCAAATTTGCAAAATCTGCTGATAATATCGATGGTGATAGTTTAATCATATCGTTTCTCCTTTTCTTTTAACTCCTGATACATTAATTTATAATTTTCATATCTGCTAATTGAAATATCTCCACATTCCAAAGCTTCCTTAACTGCACAATCCGGCTCATTTAAATGAGCACAACCTATAAATCTACATTGTCCCATATAATTCCCAAATTCCGGAAAACAATCCTCTAGTTTTTCTTTCACCATCCCCGGTACAAACAGCGAACTAAATCCAGGAGTATCAAAAACAAAAGATTTTTCATCAATTTCAAACAATTGAGAATGTCTTGTGGTATGTTTTCCTCTTCCTATTTTTTTACTTACACTTCCTGTCTCCATGGTATAATTTTTTGTTAGTGCATTTAACATTGAAGACTTTCCAACACCAGAAGGTCCTGCGAAAACTGTAGTTTTATTTTTCAAAAATCCTTTTACAGTTTCTACTCCCTCCTCTTCTGTTGCACTGGCAAAAATCACCTTATATCCGGCATTATTATAAATTGCTTTTAGTTGCTTCATATAAGATTCATCTGCAATATCCTTTTTATTAAAACAAATAATCGTTTCAATATTCTGAAACTCCATCATCACTAAAAACTTATCTAACAAATTCAAATTTGGATTTGGCTGCTTTAAGGCAAAAACAATCATTGCCTGATCAACATTAGACACCGCTGGTCTGATTAATTCATTCTCCCGCTCATCAATAGATATAACATTCCCCTTCTTTTCATTTTCGTCAATGATGTCTATTGTTACATTGTCACCTACCAAAGGCTTAATACTTTTATTTCTAAAAACACCTTTTGCTTTACATTCATACAATTTTTCTTCTGCTAAAACATAATAGAAACCTGCGATTCCCTTTATAATTTTTCCTTGTTTCTGAATAATATCACCTTCACTTTTCAAGATTGTTATCTAATATCTCTTTATCCATAAAAGTCCACCCTTTCGGGTGGGCTCTTACTATTTCAATCTAACAGTGTCCTTAAGAACACTCTTTCCATCTACAAATAACTCTATCGTTGCCTTTCCTTCCTTGTCACCTACAAGATTCATTTTATAATCTCCCGGCCACATTGAAACATCAGCATACATTGGGTCAATCTTTTGTAACACATCATTTAATGCTACAGACACAACCCCCTCTGTAATAGGATTTCCATCAGAATCCAGCAAACTTTCCATGGAGAATGTATATGTCCCCTTATACTCCTCGCCGCCTTCCGGTCCTTTGCTGACAACAATACCAATTGATGCACCTACAGGAGCTACACTGCCACCTTTAATTAACTGTCTGATAACTGTTCCTTTTTCCACATCTTCACTATATACTTCTCTTACCTTCCCTATGCTAAAACCAGCAGCCGAAATTTTTTCCTGAGCCTTTGCCTGCTTATAATTTTCTACATTAGGAACCGTATTTACTTTTTCTCCTGTTTTGTCCTTTCCCCTGCTGACTTTCAAATGAATTACATCCGTCTTAGATATTAATGCTCTTTCCATAGGTGAACTCGAAATAACAACTCCTACATTTTTTTCACTATATTCATAGGTTATCTCAGTTTTTACACCAATTTTATCCAGCGTCTCTATAACATCGTCCAATTCTGAACCAATAATTCCTGATGGAACTGTTATTTTCTTTGGTCCCTTACTAACAACCAGTTTTACCGTTTTATTTCTGTCTACAATTTCATCTGCCTCTATCGACTGACTGACAATGGTATCATTCGGATAAATGTCACTATTCACATAATTAGAATCATATTCAAATCCCAAATGCCTGTCATTGAGCATAATCTCTGCCTCATCAGAAGTTCTTCCAACAACATTTGGAACAACTGTTTTGCTTGGATCAACTGTATCCAGTTCCCCTTGTTCTACACTCCTTGGCAGCCGGATTTTATTATCACTTAAAACCCATGTTAAAACCACTGCTGCTATTACTAAAGCTACTATACCAATAATAACACCACCAATAGTTACCACCCGATCCATTTTCGGGCTTAGTGTATCAATATCATCCTGCTCTTCTTCCCCATAATCTATTTTGTCCCGCTCTCTGCCGGATTCTTGTCGAATCTGATTAATTTCATCATCTGTTATCATAACTGTAGAACCACCAGTATCTGATGTATCTAATTGAACAAAATCCACATCCGGCTCTGATAAGGCTCTTTTCAAATCAGCAATCAGTAAGGAGATTTTAGGATATCTCTTTTCTGCTTTATTCTGTGTACATTTTAATACAATTTTTTCTAAACCGACAGGAACATCCCCTACAAATTCTTTTACATTCGGAACATTGCTCTGAATATGTTTCAGGGCAATCGTTACTGTAGATTCTCCATCAAAAGGAACTGTACCTGTGAGCATTTCAAACATCGTAATACCTAAAGAATAAATATCACTTTTCTCGTCAACATATTTTCCACCAGCCTGTTCCGGTGAAATATAATGAACCGAACCCATAGCATTTCCGTTAATTGTATTTGCTGAAGCCGCTCTGGCAATACCGAAATCAGTAACTTTAACTTTTCCCTCTCTGGAAATCATGATATTCTGCGGCTTAATATCACGGTGTACAATCTGATTATTATGGGCGCACTCAATACCATTCGCAATCTGTACCGCAATACTGATCGTTTCCCGGTAAGTAAGTTTTCCCTTCTTTTCAATATAATGCTTTAATGTAATTCCCTCGATTAATTCCATTACTATGTAATACAATCCATCGTCTTCTCCTACATCATACACATTTACAATATTAGGATGTATCAGACTTGCCGCAGACTGTGCCTCTACACGAAATTTCGAAACAAAATTCTTATCTTTACTATATTCCTGTTTCAATACTTTCATGGCAACATTTCTGTTTAATTTATGGTCTTTTGCCTTATAAACATCTGACATTCCTCCGGCACCGACTCTGCTTATGATTTCATAACGATTATTAATAAAATTCCCTTTTGCTAACATAGTTTACTCCTCGCTTATTTCAGGTTGAATTAGAATTGCTGATATATTATCCTTTCCGCCATTTTCATTTGCCTGGTCTATAAGTGCTCGCACGGCATCTTCGATTCTTTCGTTTTTATGAACTGTTCTTTTAATTTCATAATCATCTACCATATTGGTAAGTCCATCTGAGCATAACAGCAATTTTTCCCCTTGCGAAATTTCTATCTCAAAAATATCCGGTGTGGCTGTTCTGTCTTCAGCTACTCCGATTGCCTTTGTAATAACGTTTTTCTTATAATGAGTTTTTGCCTCTTCCTTGTCCAGCATTCCCATTCTGACCATATCCTCCACTAAAGAATGATCTCTGGTAATCTGTCTGATTTCTCTTCCAATCAGATATAATCTGCTGTCCCCCACATTTGCGATATAAATGTGGTTATCT
>CANPET010000206.1 GCA_947573465.1 uncultured Eubacterium sp. | reverse complement strand
TTACATGACATATGCATGGAAGAATATGAACCTTCCGGTAGATGTTGAAAACTTCAAGGTGTCGTGTACAGCAAATAATTCAGGGCAATTTTATCAGGCAAGCATGAATTTGTACTGCAATCCTGATGAAGATATTAGGGGAAGAGTGATTGTTGAAATAAAAACTGGAAAAGGAACAACCAAAGTTGTAGGAACACATGATATTACATTAAAAGCGGGTCAGAATAGTGTAGAAGAGAGCTTTAAGATAAATAGTTCGGTAGATGGTTCTATTGCAAAAGTGTATATCGTGGGAGTGGATGAAGATGGAAATACATCTGGAAGTATGTCGGAAGTAAAAACTACAAATATCTCTAGAGAAGTGTTTTATTCAGAATGGAGTGAATGGAGTACTACACCGGTTACAGGTAATGATGAGAGACAGGTGGAAACAAAGACACAGTATCGATATAACACAAGAAGTACAGCGACAAGCACGACTAGTAAAACAATGTCAGGATATAACCTCATTAATACAGCACAAAATGTGGGGGCATGGAGTTCTTGGAGAGATACAGCGGTTTCAAAAGTTTCGAATGACAGCCTGCTTCGTGAAGTGCAGACTCAGAGTGTTATAGCGTCTACATCATATGTGTATGGGCATTATTGTACCGGAAATATATCTGGTGCAAAATATCAGACCAGCTGGACGAAAAATACTACTAACAGTATTTTCAATAGTAGGTGTGCATATCATGTATTGGGAACATTATCATCTTCAGATTCAAGAATAAAGACTGATGCCGAAGGATATTGTTATTATCCTAGTGGCTCATCTACAAAATATAGATGTGCCAATACATGTTATCGTTGGTATCGAATGGAAACGAAGCATACATATAAAACACAGTATCGTTATAGAGATACAACATATGTATATACATTTGAAAAAATAAATCCATTTTCGGAATGGTCAGATAATTCACCTATAGGTAGTTATTATCAAAAAGAATCCAGAACGTTATATAGATATCGTACTGTTACTGACAAGAATGAAGGAAATGAGATTGATGAAACTAAAACATTCAGCCTAAATGGAAAAATAGATGCGGCAGCAGGAGACTTGTCGGGCAAGGTAGCTACGGTAATGGTTTATAAAAAGACTAATAGTGACCCAACACAGAGTCAATTGGAATATTTAGAGCAGATAACGATAGGAAAAGGTAATACATATTCTGTTGATATAATTCCTAAAGAAAATCCTTCAGAGCGCACAGGAGATTTTGTGGTATCGCTGGCAATTGAGGGAAGCACAAGATTGGTAAATGTAGATGTGATTGCGGCACCAAAACCAAGTTATACAGTTAAGTTTATGGCGGATGGAAAAGAAGTGTCAAGTCAAACTGTGCGTCAGAACGATAGTGCAGTAATACCGGAAGCACCAGCAGTTGAAGGGAAGACATTTGTCAGATGGGATACTGCAACAACGAATGTTATCGGTGATTTGACAGTGGAAGCTATATATGCTCCAAGTTCTTATACAGTAGTCTATGTGGATGATATGAATGGAACAATTGAATTAGATAAAGCGGACTATGGTGAGCCGATAACCAGGGAAGCACCAAAGAATCCGGCAGGATATCAGTTTGTCGGATGGAGTGAAAAGTCAGTGACAGGTGATATGGTTGTTAAGGCAAAATATGAAAAACAAAAGTATACAGTAACATTTGTAGATGCAGAAGGAGAGACGTTTGATGTTCAGACTGTGGAATATGGAGAAAGCGCATATCCAAGGGATACATCTTATATGATTGCACCTGCAGGTACTAGAATTAGTGGCTGGTCTACAGATATTGCATGGTGGAAGGTGACAGAAAACATGGTTGTATATCCTGTAGTTGAATATGAGAAGACAGTAGAAACTCCATATTCACTTACCCCGGCAATGGTCAATTATGTTATGAGCGAGACGGATATTGCCGAAGAAGATTCGCCTATAGTAGAGTTGTCTTGTGATACAGAGAAGGCTGTTATTTATTACACCACTGATGGTACAATTCCGGACATACAGCATGTTGTAAATAAAACAACAGATAATGAGGAAGAAATGTCAGCATTAAGTGCTGATGGAGATTACTCAACAAATATATATGATGAACCTATAGAGATTACAGAAGATACAGTCGTAAAAGCTGTGGCGGTAGCTGATGGTATGAATGTAAGTGAAGTTGCGGAATTGGAATTCAAGATTAATTCAGATGTTAACAGTGATGAGTGGGTACTAAATGATAATGGAAGCATATTACCGGAATCAATTGTGTTAGATAAGAGTAGTGTTAGTTTAACAGAGGGGAAAGTAGCACAACTGACAGCAACGGTACAGCCGACTGATGCACAAGCAAAGGATGTAGTATGGTCTACTTCTGATAGTAAGGTAGCTACTGTATCAGCAGAAGGCATAGTAACGGCGAAGACTACAGGCAAATGTGATATTATAGCAACATCAAAGATTAATCCTGCAATTAGTGCAAAGTGTGTTGTGACAGTTATATCACAAAATGTTTCGTCTCCAAATTCATCAGATTTACCAAAGGTAACGAAACCTAAAAAAGTGACAAAACTAAAGGTTAAACCAGGTAAAAAATCAATCAAAATTTCTTACAAATGGCGGGTTGAAAATGATGGTTACCAAATTCAGTATGCCAGAAATAAAAAATTCACAAAAAAACGGAAAGTAATAAATGTAGGTTGTTTCACGGACAAGAAAGTAATTAAAAAGCTAAAAAAGAAAACTACATATTATGTACGTGTAAGAGCATATAAAAAGGATTACTCTCATGGTGGAACAAAAGTCTATGGCGCATGGAGCGTGGTAAGAAAAGTGAAAGTTAAAAAATAATATGGATATAAAGAAATCAAATGATGGAATTATATACATATTAACGGACGGTAAAAAGGAGAAAAAAGTTTATGAAAAGTATGATTAGACGTAGCTTGATATTTTTGGTGATTTTAATCGGTATATTCATAGGAAATAAAACGGTTAATGCAAGTGAAAATATCGTACTTCAGATGGATATGGTTGGTAATAGGGCGATGAGAGTTACCGGAGACACAGTAATTGATTTGCGAGGACATGATGCAGAAGTATATGTTGAAAGTGGGCATGTAGAAATCAGAGATACCCTAGGAGAAGGAAGGCTTACTACGGATTTGGAATATGGACTTACAGTGGAGGAGGGTGCAACTGTTGTACTTGAAGATGTGGAAATTGACAGAGTGGAAATACATGGAAATGTTACGATGACAAATTGTACCAGCAATAGCAGGATGGATTTCATGGACGGTAGTGTTGTGGTTATTGAAGATGGAAACTTTAATAAAATATATACCTATGTTGGTTCAAACACCACAATATATTCCGGGCATATTGGATTAATTGAATCTCAGGGAAAAGTTGATATGTATGGAGGCGATATGTATCGGGCAAAAGTTCAAGCCAATACTTTTACAATAGAAGGTGGAAAATTTGCAAATGGAGCTGTGGAGATTGGAAATAGGGGAACATTTAAAATGAACGGAGGAAATCTTGATAATACAAATGTTTACCCTGGTGGAACTTTTATTATGAATAAAGGTAACATTACAAATGATAAATCGCCAACCGTTTGGTTGCAATATGAATTAAATAATGTGGTTATTAATGGTGGAACTATTAATGTAAAAAATGCTTCCATATTTGCATTTCCTTGTAGTAATCGTACTGTT
>CANPET010000205.1 GCA_947573465.1 uncultured Eubacterium sp. | reverse complement strand
TTTTAGTGAGACAGAAGGTTGTATTGGTTTTGCATGGGGAGTGAAAGTAGAAGTTGATAGCATTAAAGTATTAATTAACAATGCAGAAGTAGCTACATATAACGCACATGCAAACGGAGTATTTGTTAATTATTTTGAGTTTAAAGGGTTAGCAGATGGAGAATACGCAATCGTAGTGTCAGCAAAAACATTTGGAGAGTCTTCAAAAAATGTGACAGGCAATGTAACACTTGAGATTGAAAATCTGAGTGAAACTGAACCAGCGATTACAAATCCGTGTGCAGTTAAGTGGGATACTATAGCTTGGTTAAGAAATGGAACAACAGACCAGGCAAATTTTGAGAGATTTAAAGCATATATTTCACCTGTAAATTCTAAGAAATTGGAAGTAATTAATATTCAGTCAAAAGAAGGTGTAAATGCACTTTATATGCCTAATAATGATTCTCCGGCGGATAAGATTGAAGTGAATGGTGCAGATGCTACAGACTACTGTATTACAGATGGAGCACAGACATTTGTTCCAGTATTAATACTTGCAAAAAAATATAATACAGTAGAAATTACAACTATAAATGGAAATTCTTTATCAGTATTTATTTTTAATAAAATAGAAGAGGACAATCTTCCGGATATGTCAGATATGCTGACATACGAACAGTATCAGGCAGAATATTATAGCGATAATGCAGAGCTTATAACAGGGGCATACATGACATATTCAGAGATAGAAGATAATTATGAGCCCACGACGTATGCACTGAACAATATGTTAAGTTTTGGATGGAAAGCAAGATTTGGATTTTCGGACAGTGCACAGATATGGGAAACAATGTTATTGGATATTCTTTTTAAGACAGGAGCAGGTAGTCCTTCCATAACAGCGTGGGAGAAAAATTCCGTTAAACTAAGCGAAGATTTATGTAAGTATATCAGTAAGAACAATCTTGCAGATGTTGATAAAAGCATTTCGTCAGATTACAAGGAAAACCTAAAGAAAATAATCAATAAAACAAATGAAACAAAGGGATTTTATGATGAATCGACAACAGTAGGGGACATAGTGAATACACTAGCAGATTCAGCAAAGACAGTGAAGGAAGCTATGGAAATCTATGCAAAATATGTTGAATTGAGGAAAATGCTGGATAGTGATATTGTAGCATTTTTAAAGCAGTTAAAAGGAACACAAAATTATAAAAATATTCCTGCATTTCAAAGAGCGGTGGACAAAGTAACGGCGAATATCAATGTCGATTCAAAGAAACTCCTTTCGCTAATTATACAGGAAAAAGGGGTAGACAGTGTCGTAAAAAAAGCTGTCAACTGGGTTGTCGGTTCGGCAGTAGAAGTGATTTTAGGGGAAAAGATTCTTAAACTGGCAGATATAACAAAGGCAACGACAATACATTTGATGAACACAATCTGTGGAACAGATGAATTGACACAGAGCAATATTTATCTTTATATGTTGAATCGAATTGATGAAGCGGCTACCGAAGCATTTAAAAATGCATCAGGGATATGTCTCACTTCAGGAGGAAAGCAATGCTATCAGGTAGTCAATGGTGGTTTACAGTTCATCACGAATTTGTATTATCAGGGGATTGCGGTTTGCAGGAAGTGGAGCAGAACTATTTCTACAGACATACTTACACGGATAGAGACCGGACCATATGTGTCCGTGAAAAGACCACATTATGATATGGCTACGGCATACTTTAATTTGAACCGTAAAAGTTCTACAGAAGAAAAAATGCAATACATAGAGGATAAGTGTAGCAAAGATGAGGAATATGTGAATGTAGTATTAGAAAATCAGCCTGCTTTTGCTCGTATTCAGTGGTATAAAGACTTGGGAATATCTGAACAGGAGAATAGTTGTCTGGCTATTTTTAAAGTAGAAAACCCAAACGGAAGATATAGTTTATATGCACAGGTAGTTCCGAAGAATACAGTCGTAAAATTTCCGGGATTATCAGTGAAGAATGGTTATAAGATTCCTTCAGAGTGGTATGTAGATGAAAATTATACTCAGTCTGTGGGAAGTATGCCGGTAATTACAGATGATACCACGTATTATGCAAGATATACCAAAAATATTTTATTTGAGACCGATAATGAAGGGGCAAAAATAATATCATTGAATGGAACAGCGCAGCCTAAAGCAAAAAGTCTGATGAAATCTTTCAATACGACAGATGTCACGCTTCAGAAAGAAAAATATGAGATTCCAGCGTATATTGACGGATATAAGGTAGTGGAATTGGGAGATGATATTTTTGATGAAATGTCTGGAATAAAAGAAGTGTTTATTCCGGCTACAGTGAAAAAAATCAGTGATAAAGCATTTAAAAGTCTGATGGAAGATACAACTTACAGATATGTAGAAGGTTCTGTGGCAGAAGAATATTTAAAGAATAAAGAATATCAGAGCATCATAGCAGAAGAGGAACTGATACTGAAAGAAAGCGTTGTAATGTTAAAGGCAGGAGAAAATAAACAGCTGCAATTAGAACGAAAGGGAAGCTGTGTTGCAGAAGAGATATTATGGCAGAGCTCTAATAATGATATCGTAAAGGTTGAGAATGGAAAAGTTTATGGCTTAAAGGAAGGGATAGCAATAGTGATGGCAACCGTCGGTTCAGTTACAGTAAGATGTGAGGTTCGTGTAAAAGGGAATATTGTAACTAGTAGTGAAACTACTACAGCGTCTGGAAATGAAAACAAAATAATAAAAAAACCAACATCTACGAAATTGAAGAAGATTCAGTCAAAGAAAAGGTCGGTGAAAATTGTATGGAAAAAAACGAAAAAGGTAAATGGCTATCAGATTCAATATTCGACTTCACGCAAGTTAAAAAAAGCGAAGAAGATAACTATTAAAAATGCAAAGATAACATCAAAGACACTCAAAAAACTAAAGGTAAAGAAGAAGTATTATGTAAGGATAAGAACTTATATTGTTGTAAATGGCAAGAAATACTATTCAGATTGGTCCAAAACCAAAGTGAAGCGAACAAATTAGAAAGGGGAGAAATATTTGAAAAAAACGAATTATAAAAAAATGCAGAAAGTGTTGAAGAGGGCTGCAAAATAATAGATTTTAATGAAGGAGATTGCAATGAAACTTAGAAAGAAGATACATATAACACTATTTATCATAGGAACTTTATTGTTTACAGCAGTTATAACAAATAAGTGTTATGCTGCAAATGACTCTATAAACAGAGCAACGAGCTATACATTAGGAACGACAAAAACAGGAACAATAACTGATTCGCAGGACAGTTATTATTACAAATTTGCATTGTCGTCATCAGGCAGGACAAATCTTAGTATTAAGGTGCATGCTGAGAGTGTAAGAATAAGAATTTATGATTCTGAAAAAGAAGAAGTATATAATAATACCCTCTGGTGGAACAGTACCGCTGAATTGATATCGGAAAATACAAATGTGGATTTAACAAAGGGTACATATTATTTTAAAATAGAACGTAATTATGGAACAGGAAATTTTGAGTTTAAAATAAACTTTGATTCTTCAAATGAAACTTTTTCAGAAACAGGAGATGGAACGAATAATACAATAGCAACTGCTAATTCCATAAGTGTTAATAGAACAAAATATTTTGGGCAATTAGCGGAAAATGATGAGCAGGATTACTATAAATTCACATTGAGTGCATCCGGAAGAATATCATTAAAACTGACAGCTTATGAAGAGGCAGTGAATAAGGCGCTGGATATAAG
>CANPET010000204.1 GCA_947573465.1 uncultured Eubacterium sp. | reverse complement strand
TGTAGAAGGTGTTATAAAAGTAAGAGTAGTGAAATAATCTTAATAGAATTGCATAATAGTTCAGTTATATGAAAGAGCAGAGATTTATAAGGAATGCTTGCAGGACTTAAAAATTCCTGCTCTTTTTATTAGCATCTTATTTGCCTGTTGCATAAATTGTATGGAATGAAATATGATAGACAAAAGAAATGGAGAATCTTATGAAATTTTTATTGGCAAGTAATGTATCAGAAGAAGTAGAATCAGGTTTAAACAAATTAAATAAAGGAGTAAGTGCGTTACCAGGTACATTGGATAAAATGGTAGATAAATTGATTGATTTTGGATGGCATCTTTTGATTGCAATTGCGATTTTTGCAGTTGGCAAGATTGTTATCCGTTTAATAAGAAAATTAGTAAAGAATATATTTAAGAAATCGAACGCAGATGAAGGGGTGGTAAAGTTTGTAGATTCCCTTGTAAAATTTGTGGGGTATGTGATTGTACTTATTATTATTTGTAGCGAAATCGGTATAGAAACAACATCTTTTATCACATTGCTTGGAACCGCCGGTTTATCGATAGGTCTGGCATTGCAGGGCAGTCTATCTAATTTTGCAGGTGGGGTGCTAATATTATTGTCAAAGCCATTTATACTAGGGGATTATGTAATGATAAATGGAGAAGAAGGAACTGTAACAAAGATAGATATTGTCTATACTACATTAGTGAAAGCAGATAACAGAGTGATAAAGTGCCCAAATGGAGAGGTGGCAAATAATACGATTATCAATTATACGAATCAGGATGGACGAAGAGTAGATGTAAAGTTTTCTATTCACTATGATGCGGACATTGCACAGGCGAAAGATATTGTAAAGCAAGTGATTGAAAATTCGCCATATACATTAAAGGATAAACCGAATGATGTAGTTGTAATGTTATTAGATGAAAGTGGTGTGAATCTGGAAACGAGAGCATGGGTAGAGCCGAAAGATTATTGGGACGCGTACTTTTATCTGAATGAGCATATCAAGAATGAATTAGAAAAAAATGATATTATTATTCCATATAACCAATTGGAAGTACATGTGAATAGTAATTAATATGATACAGGAAATGAAAGGAATAGAGTATAAAGAAAGGGTTTGTAATGATAGGGATTGTATGTTTAGATCAAAAAAATGGAATGTATTTTAATGAAAGAAGACAGAGTAGAGACCAATATGTAATTAGAGATATTATAGAGATGACAAAAGAGGCAGTTCTTCATATAAATTCTTATTCGGAGGAGTTATTTGAGAATCGGATCGTGGAGTATGTTATCTCTGATGATTATTTTAGTGATGCGAAAGATGGAGAGTACTGCTTTGTGGAAAATCATATTTTGGATCAGAGTGAAATGGAGAAATTGATTGTATATCGATGGGATAAAGTTTATCCGGCTGACCACAGATTAAATCTTAGTGGGTGGAGATTAACTAGTACATTAGAATTTATGGGATATTCACATGATAAAATTGTAAAAGAGGTATATGAGAAAAATGAGAAATAATTTCTTTCAACAAGGAAAGAGTGATAAAAGAGAAAGAAAGTGGTTTAGTTTTACATTATCAATCTGTTTGGCAGCCTTATTGTTTGGATGTGCAAATGATACAGCCCAAGTAAAGCATCAGGAAACAAATTATATTAATGCGGATACTGGCAGAAAAGAAAAGAATATAGAACAAAAATCAGAAAGCAATGATATTCGCTTGAATGAAATTTCTGAATTTCAAAATGAGCCATATGTAACGATAGATAATAATGAACCTTCTTTTTCAAAAAAAGAAATAACAGAGGAGTCTTTTGAAAGTTACAGTAAACTGGATTCTTTTGGGCGGTGTGGCGTAGCTTTGGCTTGCGTTGGAAAAGATATTATGCCTACAGAAAAAAGAGGAAATATTGGTATGGTAAAACCTACAGGATGGCATACAGCAAAGTATGAGTTTGTTGATGGAAAGTACTTGTATAACAGATGTCATTTAATTGGTTATCAACTGACAGGAGAAAATGCTAATGAAAGAAATTTAATTACCGGAACCAGATATATGAATGTTGATGGAATGCTGCCTTTTGAAGATATGGTAGCGGACTATGTAAAGGAAACAGAGAATCATGTGCTTTACAGGGTGACTCCGATATATGAGGGAAAAAATTTAGTTGCCAGTGGTGTTCAGATGGAAGGATATTCAGTGGAGGACAAAGGCAGGGGAATATCATTTAATGTATACTGCTATAATGCACAGCCTGGGGTAAAAATTGATTATAAGACAGGAAACAGCCGGGCTGGTGGCAAAGTAGCAGAAGAAACTAGCGAAAGGAAAAATATAGCGAAAAAGGAGCAGACGAGTTTTTCATCTTCAAGCGTACAATATATTTTGAATTTAAATACATATAAATTTCATAAACCGGATTGTGGTAGTGTGAAAATGATGAGTGAAACGAATAAAGGAATTTATACAGGAAGCAGGGAAGATTTAATTCATCAGGGATATGAACCTTGTGGAAATTGTAATCCATAAAAAAGTGCAGTCTTATTGTGATTGAAAATAAGACTGTACTTTTTATTTGACAATAAAGGAAAAATTATATAAAATATTATTTAAATATAAATAATTATACATAAAAATAGTTATTAATTATTTAAATATGAATAATTGGAGAAATAGTATGAAGATATATGGAAATGAAAATAATGTGTTTATTTTAAATGAGATTGGAAATAGAATAAAAGAAACCAGGATTGCCATGTCTCTAAAGCAGAGAGAGTTGGCTGAAATGTCGGGAATATCTTATAGTACAATGCAACGGATAGAAAGTGGGGGCAATGTCAGTATTGAACAGTTGTTAAATGTTTTAAGGTCATTGTCTCTGTTGGAGAATATTGATTATCTGATTCCTGAACAGGAGATTTTTCCTTCAATGATTGTAAATAATGTTAAGAAAAAGAAACGTGTATACAATAAAGGAAATAAGAAAGAAACAGAATGGAAATGGGGTGATGAAGAATGATACAGGCGGAAGTATATTTATGGGGGACTAGGATTGGATATGTGGTACAGGAAAATTATAATTCAATTGCCAGATTTAACTATGATGAAAAATTTTTAAAAAGTGGTATTGAAATTGCACCAATTATGATGCCACTTGCAAATAGGGTATATTCTTTTCCTAATTTGTCAGTTGAAACATTTAAAGGTCTCTCAGGATTGCTTGCAGATTCTCTTCCGGATAAATTTGGAACAAAATTAATTGAAAGATATTTAAGTGATTCAGGACGGGATATTTCCACATTCTCATCAATAGAAAAATTGTGCTATGTAGGACAGAGGGGAATGGGAGCATTAGAGTATGTGCCCGCAAACAAGGATATTGATATATCAAATATGACGGTAGATATTGATGCATTGACAAGACTTGCATCTGACATTCTTACAGAAAGAAAAAAATTGAGAATCGATAGAAATGAGTCTGTAATGAGCCAATTGATTAAAGTCGGAACATCGGCAGGTGGTGCCAGAGCGAAGGCTGTTATTGCGTGGAATGAAGAGACAGATGATATCATGTCAGGGCAAATAGAGGCAGGAAAAGGTTATGGGTACTGGCTGCTTAAGTTTGATGGTATAGAAAACAACAAAGATAAAGGAGAAAAAGCAGATGATCCTGAGTATACAAGAATTGAATATGCTTATTATATGATGGCAAAGGATGCAGGCATTGATATGAGTGAGTGTAGATTGTATCAGGAAAATGGTAGACACCATTTTAT
>CANPET010000203.1 GCA_947573465.1 uncultured Eubacterium sp. | reverse complement strand
GGCTGAGATATTCAACTTATTTACCACCAAATTCTTTGGCAGACTTTTCTCAGTTTTTAATTCTTCCAAAAGCCGGACTCTTGCTTTTGCATTTTTCTTTTCATAAGCAATTAGTTTTTCTTCCAATGCTTCATCAGATAAATTCAATATCACTGTCTTTTTTTCAACATTTTTCACTGTTTTCTTTACAGGAAGTACTGTTTTTAATGCCTGATTCATAGTGGAACCATAGTTTTCTTTGATCCACCATGCCAACCGGATTAATCCTGTCTCTACCGATGTGGCACCTTCTATCACAGAATCAATTTCTTTCATTTTAGCAATATCAAATCCCGGGTTATCCGTCACTTCTATTACATATCCTGCTATGAGACGATTCCCCTTTCCAAAAGGTATCTTAACTGCTGTTCCTACCTGAATACAGTCTGATAATTTTTCGGGAATAATATATCCAAAAGGGCGGTCTAATTTCTCGTGAGAAATATCTACGATTATATTTGCAAACTTCATATAAACCTCCCTTCATTACGAATGGGTCTATCAAATGATGGACCCATTGAAAAACCGTACTACTTATTAAATTCCACACTTCTAAGGCAATTTACCAGCAACATTGTTACTGTCATTTGTCCTACACCACCTGGAACCGGTGTGATGGCACTGGCTTTCTTCTCAACTGATTCAAAATCCACGTCACCACATAACTTTCCATTTTCGTCTCTATCCATTCCCACATCAATTACAACTGCACCATCTTTGACATACTCATCTGTAACAAACTTTGCCTTACCAATGGCAGCGATTAGAATGTCTGCACGCTTTGTCACTTCTTTTAAATCTTTGGTCCTTGAATGTGCGATGGTTACCGTAGCATTCTCTTTTAACATAAGAATGGACATTGGTTTTCCTACAATATTGCTTCTACCAATAACAACACATTCTTTTCCTGTAATATCAATATCACTGCGTTTTAACATTTCAATAATGCCTGCCGGTGTACACGGAAGAAAGGCATCCTCACCAATTACCATCTTTCCTACGTTTACAGGATGAAATCCATCCACATCCTTATTACTGTCAATCGCAAGTAAAATCTTGCTTTCATCAATATGTTTTGGAAGTGGTAACTGAACTAAAATACCATTTACTGCACTGTCATTATTCAGGTCTTCAACTACCTTTAATAATTCTTCCTCTGTAGTCTCTTCCGGCAATGCCAATGTTCTTGATGTAATTCCAACATATTCACATGCCTTTTCTTTGTTGCGTACATAAACTGCAGATGCAGGATCATTTCCCACCTTTACTACTGCGAGAGTAATTTCTATGCCCTGTTCTTTATATGCCTTTATCTGCTCTTTTAATTCATCTTTTATTGCGGCTGAAATAGCCTTTCCGTCAATAATTTTTGCCATTGTTCTTTCCTTTCTAGAATAATCCCTGAATCTTTCCATCGTCTGTTAAATCAATTCCAAATGCTGCCGGTGTCTTTGATAATCCAGGCATTGTCATAATACTTCCAGTAATTGCTACAACAAATCCCGCACCTGCTGAAATATATACTTCACGGATATTAATTGTAAATCCTGTAGGGCGTCCTAATTTACTCATATCATCAGATAACGAATATTGTGTTTTTGCCATACAAACCGGATAATCACCATATCCTAATCCCTCAATTGTTGCAATTGCCTTCTCTGCCTCTGGTGAATATGTAACACCATCTGCACCATAAATTTTCTTTGCAACAGTTTCAATCTTTTCTTTGATTGGCATATCATCTGGATATAATGGTGCATAGTTGGATGGTTTTGTCTCGATTGTCTCAATTACCTTTTTTGCAAGCGCCACACCGCCTTCTCCACCTTTTGCCCATACTTCTGCCAGAGCGAATTCACATCCACGCTCTTCACAGAAGTTCTTGATGAATTCATATTCAGCCTCTGTATCAGTAATAAACTGATTCAATGTGACAACAACAGGTACTCCAAACTGCTGAAGATTTTCAATATGCTTTTCAAGGTTTACAATACCTTTCTTTAATGCCTCTACATTTTCTTCTGATAAATTTTCTTTTGGAACACCACCATTGTATTTTAATGCTCTAACTGTAGCAACCAATACCACACAATCAGGTTTTAATCCTGCTTTTCTACACTTAATATCCAAAAACTTTTCAGCACCAAGGTCAGCACCAAATCCTGCTTCTGTGATTACATAATCAGCCATTTTTAATGCTGTCTTTGTAGCTTTTACAGAGTTACATCCATGAGCAATGTTGGCAAAAGGTCCACCATGTACCAATGCCGGTGTATGCTCTAATGTCTGAATCAGATTCGGTTTCATAGCATCTTTTAACAATACTGCCATAGAACCTACTGCCTTTACATCTTTTGCAGTGACAGGCTTTCCATCATATGTATAAGCAACAATAATCTTTCCAAGTCTGTCTTTTAAATCTGCATAGTCTGTAGCAAGACAGAGAATCGCCATAATCTCTGATGCAACTGTAATAACAAAGTGATCTTCTCTTACTACTCCATCTACTTTACGGCCAAGACCTACTACAATATTTCTTAATACTCTATCATTAATATCTACACATCTTTTCCATACCACTTGGTTTGGATCAATATTTAACTCATTTCCCTGCTGGATAGAATTATCTAACATGGCTGCTAAAAGATTATTCGCTGAAGTAATTGCATGGAAATCTCCTGTAAAATGTAAATTTAAATCTTCCATTGGAACAACCTGTGCATATCCACCACCTGCTGCACCACCTTTAATACCAAAACATGGTCCAAGAGATGGTTCTCTTAACGCAATGACAGCCTTTTTGTCTAACTGTCCAAAGGCTTCTCCAAGTCCTACTGTTACAGTAGTCTTTCCTTCTCCTGCCGGTGTTGGATTAATTGCAGTAACAAGGATTAACTTTCCATCCTCTTTGTCTTTGATGCTGTCATAATACTCGTTTGATATTTTTGCCTTATACTTTCCATATAATTCAATATCATCCTCTTTTAAACCGATTTTTTCTGCAACTTCTTTAATTGGCAGCATTACCGCTTCCTGTGCGATTTGAATATCTGTCTTCATAACTTTTTCTCCTTGTTAACTTTTTTATAATAGGTTTTCAAATTCTTCCATTGTCATAATAATCTTACGTGGTTTATTCGTTTCTTCCTGTCCCACAACACCTGCGTCATATAATTGTTCCATAATGCGTGCTGCTCTGTTAAATCCTACCCGGAACTGTCTCTGAATCATACTTGTAGAACCTTTTTGTTTTTCAATACAAAGCCTTCCGGCATCCGCAAACAACGGGTCTCTGTTGTTGTCCCCTCCACCACTCATTGCCTCCTGGTCTGTGGTAAGTTTTGCATCAATAGACTCATCATACTCCGCCTCTCCACTATTATTCTTAATAAATTCAACGGTTTCAAATATTTCCTCGTCAGAAACATACGCTCCCTGCACTCTCACCGGTTTCACATAACCTGCAGGATAGAATAACATATCACCATTTCCAAGAAGTTTCTCCGCACCATTCATATCAATAATAGTTCTAGAATCTGTACCCGAAGCTACAGTCAATGCGACTCTGGATGGAATATTTGCTTTAATCAATCCCGTAATGACATCTACGGAAGGTCGTTGTGTTGCAATCACCATATGGATTCCTGCTGCTCTGGCTAACTGTGCTAATCGGCAGATAGCCTCTTCTACTTCTTTTGCCGCAACCATCATAAGGTCCGCCAACTCGTCTATCACAATCAATATCTGTGGCATTTT
>CANPET010000202.1 GCA_947573465.1 uncultured Eubacterium sp. | reverse complement strand
CTCTGCCATAGATGTTGGATTCCATATCCATTTTTCGTATGTAGTATCCAATTTGTTATTATATACTTTTCCTTTGCCGGCAACACCATGCACTGTAATTCTTCCATCAAATTCTTCACCCGGATCAATACGTTTCTTAAATCTTACTCTGAACCGGTTATTATATACACATTTCTTACCCGTTGCAATGACACTTTGCTCGTAATCCTTTATCAGATTTCCTATTTGCAAAGACCACGCTTTCTGCTTATCATTCGATAATGTTTCATCCGGCTCCAACTGACCTAGAGAAACGAATTCAGAAACAGGTCCGCCACTTCCTGCCAGATCATCATATGTCAGAAATTCAAATTCTACTGTATCGTCTTTCTTGAACCAGTCTGTTAATTCCGGCTCTTTCTCTCCTTCGGCAAGGTTAAATAAAGCTGAGATTTTTGTCAATCCAAAATCTTTATCATGGGTATCATTCGCCATTCCGTTAAAAATAGGAATATTTCCTGTGTTTTTGAAATGTCCCAGATAATAATCCGCTTCATCATTAATTGCTACAAATAGTTTATCCTTCTCCTCTTCTACTTCTTCTCCATTTACTATTGTTTTATCCACAACAAACTTTTTATGGGTAAAACTATCTTCCGGCTTAATAAATCCCCATGTATTATGATTCGTAGTTTTTGTCCAAGTATAATCATTTGCAAATGCAATGGTATTATAGACTTTAATATTCAGACTATCCAGCTTACTGGATGGAATGTCCGTTGCCATTGGAAGGGCTACATAAAATGTTGTATGGTCATATTCAGAGCCATCATCATGTATCTTAGCTCCTACTTCATTATATATTTTTTCATATTTACGAAAATAGATTCCGCCATCCGGCTTAAAATAATATGGAATCTCCTCTAATTTCTTTCCATTCTCATCTTTGATATTTGTAAAATGGGTCATATCCCATTTGGACATTGCTTCCTGTCCTTCGGCAGTAGCTTCCAAGGCTGTAACGTCATAAATCATAATACCGCCCTTGCCAGGAACACCTACCATATAGTTTTCTCTCTGTATACTGCTTTCAAAATCATCATTCTTGATTGGATTTCCATCATTATACAGGAACTTTGCAGCCTCTTCTGGATGGAGACCACTGCTCCAGCCATCTACCGTTCCCATATTCGTAGGCACTACCATCTGAATACTGGTTGCGCTATAATTTGAATCCTGATCTTTCGATGTATTTTTTACAGTTACTTTGTATGTAACATAATTATATCTATCCCAAATAACATTCTTAGGCTTTACTCCTTCTATTGTTGGTTCCCACTCCAGGTTACAACAAATCATTGTAAATATTGCTTTTGTATCTGTTGTGGTGGCTGCTGTTTCAAACCAATCATAGTAAATCTTATCATTGTCTTCACACTCCGCATATCCACCACCAAGTCTTACCAAAGCTGCTGTATTTTCCGGCATATGTCCATCAAAATAGAGTTTCGTTTTAACAACTGCCTGAGTACCACCAGTCAGTTCACCAGTTCGATATATCTTGACACTGCTTCCCCAATATGATGTTCCACTAACATATCCGTCCCAAAGATCTGCATCTTCCGGCGAAAACTGTGCCATTACTCTTACCAGTTTTGAATTTTCTTTTTTAAAATCTTCATCCTTTAATTGCTCTATCTCACTTTGATCCAGCTCTATCAGTTTGCTTCCTTCAACACGAAATACCGGAAGCTGTAATTCAAAGTACATTCCTCTGGCTGTACCACGCCCATTTTTCAAATCGGCTGTCAGATCTACCGTAATTCCATTTTCAACCCCACGCCCAAGTAAAGCACTATTTTTATTTCTAAGATTCTCCGATAAATCACCCTGCTCTCCATCAGTCGTATGTTTGTTCTGATTAATGCTGCTTCCTCCTGAATAATATGTCATTGTAAACGATAATTCCGGTTTTTCTCCCATCTGCCGCATAAGCCATTGGAATCGGCTGTCCAAACATTGATGTTATCATTGATAACACTAAAATCCATCCTGTTATTCGTCTGATTATCTGTCTCATAATTTTTTGTCCTTTCTCTTTTATCTTTAAGCATCCATTTGCGTGATTATTTCCTGTTTTTATTTAGTAAGCATTATTTATACTAAAAACTAATTTATGCTTTTTATTAAAAAAACACTTTTCTATATTATTTTAACTCTCTTGGCGTATTTTTACAATAAAATGGTTTTTTTAATATTTTTTTAGTAATTTCGCACAAATATCTCTATTAAAAAACGATACAATATTCCTTTTTTTCGTTATTATTATTGTTTTTTTATAGCACAACGTAAAAATAATGATTATTGACTATACTTTGTAAAAATTATACTGCAAACGTAAAAAAAGCCTGACAAGTTAAAACTGACTTTCAGACTCCTTTTGTTTTGGCATATTCAATTCTAAATATCTAATTTTATATTAAATACTATTTATACTTTTTCTTATAGATAATGTTCCAATACTACTTTTATTCCAATAAGTATCAGAATAATTCCACCCGCAATCTCCGACTTTGTTTGATATTTTGCTCCAAAAGCATTTCCAATAAAAACTCCTATTACCGATAGAAAAAAAGTGGTTACTCCGATAATAAGTACTGCCATCCAAATCGATAACTGTAATTTATTTCCCAGAGTTCCAAAAGTAACTCCGACTGCCAGGGCATCAATGCTGGTAGCAACGGACAATGTAATCAATTCTTTCAATCCGATTGCATGATTACAACATTCCTCTTCTTCCCGGTCTCCTACAGACTCTCGAATCATATTTGCCCCAATAAACACAAGCAGCACAAATGATACCCAGTGGCTGTATGCATTGATATACTCCACAAAATTAACACTTAATGCGTAACCGAGTAACGGCATTGCTGCCTGAAATCCTCCAAAGAACAATGCAATGATAAAACATTGCCTCAAATCTATTACTTTCATTTTCAGACCTTTACAGATTGATACTGCAAAAGCATCCATCGAAAGTCCGATTCCAATAAAGAAAATGTCTACTGCTCCCATATGTCTACTCCTTAGTATGCTTTTCCTGTTCCACAATTTCTTTCAATGCCTGATACAGCTTGTCCATTTCCTCATCCGTTCCTATTGTAACTCTTAGGTAATTATCTATACGTGGTTTATTAAAATATCGTACAAAGATATTTCTTTTCTTTAATTCTTCAAAAATAATTTCAGCTCTTAACGTATTATGCTTTACAAACAAAAAGTTTGTTTTTGAATCAGTAAACGTAAATCCTAATTCAGACATTTTTACTTTTGTTTCTTCTCTTGTCTTAAGAATTTTTGCAACAATGTCCCTGAAATACGCATCGTCTTTTATTGCCGCCACTCCTGCATCAATACTTGGCATATTCATTGTATAAGAATTATATGAAAACTTTACTGATTTTAAAGCAGCAATCAATTTGTCATTACCAATCGCATATCCAATACGCATACCAGCCATAGCTCTTGATTTCGAATATGTACGTACTACTAACAGATTATCATATTTATTCGTTAGTTCCAATGCTGTCACGTCACCAAAGTCCGCATATGCCTCATCCACAATCACAACGACATCCTGATTTTCTTTTACAATATCTTCGATATCTTCCAGTTTCATTTCCACCGCTGTCGGTGCATTTGGATTAGGAAAAATAATTCCTCCGTTTTCCCCAATATAATCCTCTTTTACAATTTCAAAATTATGATTTAACGGTTTTGTTACATAATCAATCTGAAATAAATCTGCCCACACATCATAAAAAGAATATGTTATATCCGGAAAAACAATTGGTTT
>CANPET010000201.1 GCA_947573465.1 uncultured Eubacterium sp. | reverse complement strand
AATGTGGTGATTTTTGCAATTTACACTTGACAAAGGTCACTTCATAACAGATGAGGGAAATTATACATATTTTACATATATCGATGGTAAAAAGAAAGACGAAGCAGTAGTACCTGGAACAGCTTATGTAGAGACGGGACTAACAGGCGGAAGTCATACAGTAAAGATTGTAGCATTCCAGGGAGGCATTGCGTCAGAAGGAATTACAGAGTCTGTCCAAGTTTCAGATCCGAAAGAACTGATTGCAACAGATAGAAATATTGCTTTAGGCAGGACAGCAGTTTCATCATCTACAAGAGTTGATATTGTAAATGAAGAGGAAGTACCAGATGATATTACAAGATTAACAGATGGTGATTTAAAAACACAGTTTAGAACATTACAGACAGAGCCAGAAGCAAATATTGTGATTGATTTGGGTGCAAACTATAAATTAAATATTATTGAATTGGTGGCAATGTCATATATTGATAACAGATATGCCAAAGAGTACTCCATTGATTATTCAGAAGATGGAGAGTATTTTGAAACTGTATGTACAGCAACAGGAGACAGCACATTCCAGTTTAGCAAAATTAACCCATCAGAGTGTACTTTATCATCAGTGAGATATGTGAGAGTAAATGTTAGCAAACCTTTTGCGGAAGGTTTTGGATTCCAGTTCTACGAGATTGCGGTAATAACGAAAGATAAGAGTCTGGATGATACAGAGATTACCTTAAATCAATCAGAATATATTTACACAGGTGAAGAGATTATACCAGATGTTACGATTACATTTGGAGACAAGACTCTTGAAAAGGATAAAGATTATACAATTAAATGCACAGACAATGTGAATGTTGGTACAGCGACAGCAGTATTAGAAGGAGCAGGTTCTTACGCAGGAAGCAAGGCATTAGAGTACACAATTAAGCCGGCAGATTTGAAAGATACAGTAGTATCAACATCATTTGACGAAAATGGTGCGTTGCAGGTAAGTGTTTCATATAATGATAAAGAATTAGTAAATGGAACAGATTATACTTATACAACGGAAAAGAATGCAGATGGTGATATGCTCATCAAAGTAAGTTCTGCAGGAGATAACTTTATAGGAACAACAGAGAAAAATGTACCGATTACTGAGTTCCCAGTAAGTGAGGTAGCAAATGTTTCGGTAACTTCAACAGAAATAAACAAGATTGATGTAACTTTTGAAGATCCGGATACATTTGCAGGTGACAGACAACTTTATGATATATATTTAGATGATACATTAGTGAATGAAGATGTTATAGCAGGTGCATATTCATATGACAAACAAAATGCAGGAGAACATACTGTTAAGGTTGTTGCCAAATTAAATGGACAGACATCAGAAGGTGTTGTAAATAAGGTTGTTGTTAAGGGAATTGATATTAGTGTATATAAGGTATCTGTACAAAGTCCTGAAGGATTAGATGAATATGTATATGAAGGAAATCCGATAATTCCAACTTGTATTGTATCAAGTGAGGATGAAACGGAAACTTTGCAGGAGAATGTAGATTATACCATTGCATTTGAAGACAACACCAATGCAGGAACAGCAAAGATTACCATAACAGGTATTGGCTTATATGAAGGTACGTTAGAGGGTACATTTGAAATTGCACAAAAAGAGATTACAGAGACAAATATTGATTTTACACAAGTGAAAGAGTCTTATGTATATGCAGGAGTACCGATTGAGCCGGTAGTAGCAATTGAAGGGTTAGAAAAGGATATAGATTACACAGTTGTTGTTAGTGATAATCTTGTTCCTGGAACAGCGAAGATTGTTATTACAGGTATTGGAAATTATAAAGGTGAAATTTCAAAAGAATTCACGATTACTAAGAAAGATGTTAATAGTGTCCAGGTTGAAGTAAGTTATAAAGGAAAAGAGTTAGTAGTAAATGTAAAAGATGCACATCATCAGATGGTGAAAGATGTAGACTATAAATATACAGTTGTTCAGGATGCCAAAGGTAATGTGACAGTTACTGTGGAAGGTATTGGTGGATGTTTCGAAGGTAAAGTTGTAAAAACAATTGCTGCCAAAGATAATCCAAATGCGCAGACAACAGTAGCTCCAACGAAGAACTCACTTGCAAGAACAACAGTTCAGACAGTTTCTAAGAAGAAAGCAGAAAAGAAAGTGAAAATTACTTTCAAGAAAATAAAGGGTGCTAAGAAGTATCAGATACAGATTTCTACAACTAAGAAATTTAAGAAAGTTCTTGTTAAGAAGACGGTTAAGAAAGTAAAAGTAACAATTACAAGTAAGAAGCTTAAGAACAAGAAGAAACTCTATGTAAGGGTAAGAGCAGTTGGCGCTAAGAAGTGGTCGAAAGTTAAAAAAGTTAAAATTACAAAATAAAGTTAAATAAGTAAAAGATAAGCAATAAACCACTAGCATTTTTCTATCGTTGATAGTATAATGTTTAGTGGTTTATTGTGGTAAAACATGAACCAAGAGGAAAAATCATTAAAATATTTAGGAGGAAACCACATGGTTAGAGCAATCGTAGGTGCCAACTGGGGTGACGAAGGAAAAGGTAAGATTACAGATATGCTTGGCGAAAAGTCAGACATTATTGTTAGATTCCAAGGCGGTAGTAATGCAGGACACACCATTATAAATGAATATGGAAAGTTTGCATTACATTTACTTCCATCAGGAGTATTCTATCAGCATACAACATGTGTTATTGGTAATGGTGTAGCATTGAATATTCCATATCTTCAGAAGGAAATTGACGATATCGTATCACAAGGTGTGCCAAAACCAAACATTTTGGTATCAGACAGAGCACAGATACTGATGCCATATCATATCGATTTTGATGCGTATGAAGAAGAGAGACTTGGAGGAAAGGCCTTTGGCTCAACAAAATCAGGTATTGCTCCTTTCTATTCAGATAAATATGCAAAGATTGGATTCCAAGTATCAGAGTTATTTGACGAAGATACATTAAAGGAAAAGGTAGCACGTGTTACAGAGCAGAAAAATATTATGTTAGAGCATATGTATCACAAGCCACTGATTAATCCGGATGAGTTATTAGAAACATTACATGAATATAGAGATATTGTGAAACCATATGTTTGTGATGTTTCATTATATTTAAATAATGCCATTAAAGAAGGTAAAACAATCCTTCTTGAAGGACAGCTTGGAACACTGAAAGATCCTGATTTTGGAATTTACCCAATGGTAACATCATCATCTACATTAGCATCTTATGGTGCTATTGGAGCAGGTATTCCATGTTACGAAATTAAGGATATTATCACAGTCGTAAAGGCTTATTCATCAGCAGTAGGAGCAGGAGAGTTTGTAAGTGAAATCTTTGGTGAGGAAGCAGATGAACTAAGAAGACGTGGTGGTGATGGTGGCGAGTTTGGTGCCACAACAGGTCGTCCACGTAGAATGGGCTGGTTTGACTGTGTTGCATCACGTTATGGTGTAAGAATGCAGGGAGCTACGGAAGTAGCATTAACAGTTCTGGATGTATTAGGATATCTTGATGAGATTCCAGTATGTGTAGGATATGAAATAGATGGAGAAATAACAAAAGATTTCCCAGTAACTGCACAGCTTAAAAAAGCAAAACCAGTATATGAAACATTACCAGGTTGGAAAGAAGATATCAGAGGTATTACCGAATACGATAAACTTCCGGAAAACTGCCGTAAGTACATTGAATTCATCGAAAAAGAATTAGGCGTACCAGTAACAATGGTAAGTAACGGACCAAAAAGAGAAGAAATCATATACAGATAGCATTGAGCATCTGCAAAAATAGAAAAAGAAACAGACCGGAATGACAAGTGCTTGCACCTTTCATTCCGGTGTGTTTCTGTTTCTATTTTTATAG
>CANPET010000200.1 GCA_947573465.1 uncultured Eubacterium sp. | reverse complement strand
GGCTGTCCAGCCGCATGGAACGGCGGTATATGGCGGATGCTTCCGAAATGCAGAAAGAGTATGACCGGTTGGAAGCAAGGAATCAGGAGATAGACAGCATGTTTATGAGCCTTTACACAGATAAGGCGAAAGGCATCCTGACAGAGCAGCGTTTTCTGAAGCTGACTGCCACTCTGGAGCAGGAACAGGAAGCCAACCAGAAACGGCTTCAGGAGTTGATGCTGGTAATGTGCCGTGCAGACGAGCAGGAAAGCGATGTTCGGACATTCGTTCAGGAAATCCGTAAATATGCCACAATTCAAGAACTTGACGAAGCTGTCTTAAACCGGCTTATCAGTAAAATTCTGGTGGGTGAAGTCAGGAAGGTGGATGGGCAGAAATGTCAGGAGGTCAAGATTGTATATAACTTTGTTGGAGAAATAATAAGTTTTAATGAATAAAATCTCTTTTCATTATTGAAGGAAGAGATTATTATAATATTTACATTTATTGATTTAAAAATATAGGTAGGAAAGGTGGATGATATTATGGTAAAAACAATTTCTCTTTTTAACAACAAGGGAGGTGTATCTAAAACAACAACAACTTTTCATCTGGGATGGAAATTAGCAGAAAAAGGACAAAAAACATTGATTGTTGATACAGACCCACAATGTAATTTGACAGGTTTGTGTTTAAACGCTGACAAAAATAACAAACTTGAAAATTTTTATGTGAAAAATAGTAATAATCTAAAAGAAGCATTATCACCGGTTTTTAGTGGAGCATTGTCGCCGTTACAGCCAGTCACTTGTTATGAATTTGAAGAGAACAGCAACCTATTTTTACTTCCAGGTCATATTGATTTTTCTGAATATGATGCTACATATAATATTGCAGAAAATTTGACCGGATCACTTACAATGTAAAAAAATGTTCCGGGTGCACTTAGAAATTTATTGGAAATGACAGCAAACAAATATGGGTTTGAATATATTATAATTGATATGAGTCCAAATATCTCTGCAACAAATGCAAATATACTTATGGAAAGTGACTATTTTATTTTGCCGTGTGCACCTGATTATTTTTGTTATATGGCGATTGAATCTTTAACGAAAGTTTTCCCAAGATGGGAGAAAACATACAGCAAATTAAAGGAGAATGATATTTTTATAAATGCTGATTATAAAATGAGTTGCAGTAAGCCCAAATTTATTGGTACTATTCAACAACGTTATCGTCCCCGTAATGGTTCTCCTTCAAAAGCATTTTCTGAATGGATTGACGATATTAATCTGCTTGTTAATGATAAATTAGTTCCAATACTGAAAAAAAGTGATATGATCGTTTCTTATGATGCAGGCAATTATGATGAAGGATATAATCTCATAAATATTGCTGATTTTAACAGCCTTATAGCACAATCGCAATCTAACAATACCCCTGTGTTTCTGCTTACTCAAGAACAAGTACAAAAAGGTGGGAATGTATGGAAAAATATGAAAAAGAATATAGATGATTTTAATGGAACTTTTAACAAGCTAGCAGATAGAATAATAAAAGCAACTAAATAATTAACAATGTCGATATAGGAAAACACCCTCTATAAAATATACTATGTGATATAAGAGGGTGTTTTAAGTATTTTATAAGTTCCTAATTTAGTATATGGGTGTATTCTATAAATTAAGCACTTACATTCATAAAAATTGTTGAATCAATGCTGCACTAAATGCTTCTCTAATAATTTTTCTTACTTGACGTGCATTGTCTAATCTTTCTGCTAAATCAAAAATTTTTTGTTTTATTTGACATTCATTTATTACTTGTTTTTCTTCATCGTCCAGAATGAAATATTGTTTATTATATTCCTTTTCCATGATTTTTAATATTGAAGTTTTATCCAATCTGCAGAATTGGATAACGGCATCAAAACGTGAAAAGATAGGTTCACCTAATGCAGACTTGATTTCTTTTTCAGACATATAGTTGGATGTACATATAATTACAGAATCCTTCATTTTGATAGTAAAATTTCTATCCACATAGATTCCCTCATCAAAAAGTTGATAAAATGCACTATGAAATACAGGATGAGGTTTATCAAATTCGTCGAAAAGTAGTACGTTTGATTCCCTCTCTAGTAAATCTTTTGCCAAGCTACTTTGGTTGTGTTTTCCACCAAAAATGTAGGAACTAAATTCTTCGCTATGTAACATAGAAAATTGTTTTCTAAAAAGTTGTTCTTCTAAAATATTTGCGATGTATTTTGCAGTTTCGGTTTTTCCGACACCTGTACTGCCATAGAATAGCATTACACAAGGTTTATTATATCTTTGTTTGGCAACGTTATATAGTGCGGCTAAGATTCGATTTTGTGCAGATTCTTGTCCAATAATTGCATCGGAAAAACCTGCTCTGATTTTTTTTAATGTATCTATATCAATAGTATTATAATCCTGAGAAGCAACCGTACAATCAACAGATGAAAGCTCTTGGATGTGTTTAGCTATACTATTAGGTGGATTTTGTAAAAACAAATTATCAATTTCATATCTGAATACGAAATTTGTAAAACTTTCTATAGTGCTTTCCGATAAAGAGGGATAATCATCAGAAAAAGCAATTACATTATTGAAATGAAGAAGTTCTTCTTCACTTTGTTCAAAACGATTTTCTTTCATATCGATTGTAAACTTTCGATGTTTTGCATCATCAAGGATTGCTAAATCTACAATCGGCATATAATCTTCGTCTGGTAAACGATCTTGAAATTCAGATAAACTGCCATAAAATATATTTACATTCATCTATACACTCCTGCTAATATCACATCATAAACTTTCAAATCATTTGAATTTGTAGGAATCCTATTTTCTACTATATCAAATCCATTTATCTCATTGTCTTGCCTTTCACCAAATTCAGATTCCATGGTCAGACTTCCAATAGAAACCGTACCAACTTCTATTGCATGGTAATCCAAATTCATTTTAACTAAATCAGAAATATAGTAGTTATTTCTAAAAGCATTAATATTAAAACGTAATACGGCAGTTTCGCCATTGTAGTCAACCATCAACTCATAATATCCTCGTCCACTATCAAGCGCTTCATCCATAAGAGATAAATTTAATGAAAGTCCTTCAGTTACTTCTATTTGTCCATTTGTCATTTTCAAATAAGGTGTTAGCATTTTAAAAAAAGCAAATGATTTGGGGTATGGATAAGGTTTGCAATTTGAGAAAATTTTTATATATGATTTTCCATTTTTCGAAATATACTCTAAGTAATCTGTTAAAAGTGTGCTTTCGATTGCTTTTGTGATGATTGTATTACCTTCTCTGGTAAAATCTGCATTGGCTCCAACCCCAATTTTAGCAGAAAGAATAGATAATACATTTGCTGACTTGTTTGCTTCTGCTTCTGCACCTGCTGCAAGCTCTGTAGTTTTTGTAATAATATGTTCTTTTTTATTTGTATTTTTACCACCGTTTAGTACATAAATAAAATCTGTTACAGAACCTTCATCAAAATATACAATTTTAATCATTTGATTATCTTTTTTAGCCATAATAACCCCTTATAATATTATTTTAAAATACTAATTCTTGTGTGTATTTTATCATATTATCAAAAAATCCGCAAGATATAGTATAGATTGTAATGTATAACCAGATTTAAAACTCAAGGAATTTGAATTCATCACTTGACAATGTGGCAAAGATCTGATGTCGGTGGACGAGCTGGCCGTGATGGACGGCGGGAAATGTCTGCTGCAGATCAGGGGCGTGCGCCCTTTCCTCTCCCGGAAATACGATATTACCAGACACCCAAATTACCGGCTGCTTTCCGATTTCAATGAGAAGAACGCTTTTGACATTGAGAAATTTTTATCCACAAAAATGCCGATGCGTCCCGGCG
>CANPET010000199.1 GCA_947573465.1 uncultured Eubacterium sp. | reverse complement strand
TCCTGTTTCACCTGTCAGCACAATAAGACCATTGGTAAAATCCACGTCTACTTCTTCAATTAATGCAAGATTTTTTACATGCAGATTAATTAACATATTTCCTCCTCTTTGTGCTTCTCTCCTATATTTTGTTTAGGCAATCATACTGCCTATCATTTCTTTTACTTTTACAGCATCTTTTGCATTTGTTATTACACACATTATTGTATCGTCACCTGCGATACATCCAATTATCTCTTTTATATTCATGGCATCAACAGCTGCACCTACTGCCATAGCCATACCTGAAACTGTTTTAATTACTAACATATTTTCAGCACACTGCATTGTTAAAACGCCGTCATTTAAGACACGCATATATTTGCTGTCATTTGTAATTGTCGCAGTGGTTGGAACAATATATTTCTGCCCTCCATTTCCAGTAGAAGATTTTAAAAGATTTAACTCTCTGATATCTCTTGATACTGTCGCCTGAGTAACACGAAACCCACTTTCAATTAACAATTTCGCCAGTTCTTCCTGGGTTTCTATCTGATATTCTGATATTAATTCTATAATTTTTCTCTGTCTTTTTGCCTTCATAAATACTCCATCTAATTCAGTTTATCTTTTATTGCCTGCAGAAAACTTCCCTCATCTATTTTTGCTATCTTTGCAGCCTTCTCTGCCTCGCAGATACAAATCACGTCATCTGAAATAATATTAAATATTCCATCACCATCAAAAGCAGCCTTTCTTCTTTCTGCATTTGGTGTTCTGCACTGCCCGATTTTCACTTCTATCTTATCGTTTTTTGAAAAAATTATACTTCTGTTTGCCAATGTATGTGGACAAATCGGTGTCAGCATAATCATATGCGAATCCGGTCTTGCCACCGGGCCACCTGCTGACAAATTATATGCTGTAGATCCTGTAGGCGTAGACAAAATTATTCCATCTGCCTGATATGTTCCTAACAGATCACCATTAACCATCACCTCATAATCCGTAATTGCCAGATCATCTCCTCTATGGATTACAATATCATTTAAAACAATTGAAGAATATACAATTGTTCCACTCCTTCTGACCTCTCCATAAAGCATCATTCTGGATTCAATCTGAAATTGATTATTTAAAAGTTTATCTAATGCCGTATTTATTTCATCTGGAGAAATTTCAGCTAAAAATCCCAATGTTCCTTTATTTACTCCTACAAAAACTGCATCAAGATCAATAAAATCTTTTGCTGCATGAAGTAACGTACCATCACCACCAATACTGATTACACATTCAACATCTTCCGGAACATCTTGTACTGATAATATTTTAAAATCACCGGTATTACTGTCAACATTATCAATTATGATACATTTTCCACCATTTTTATATATGTAGTCTGAAATTTCATTTGCTATTTTCAATTGTTTATCTTTATAACTGTTTGTAACCACACAAAATTTTTTCATTTTTTACCTCTATTTATCCAATGTCAAATGAGAATTTGTAACAACACTCTCAACTGAAACCTCTGCCTTGTCTTCCCCTTCACTTTTTATGGTATTTTGTAAATATAATAAATATTCAATATTTCCTTCCGGTCCTTTTACCGGAGAAAAATCCAGATTCAAAATATCAAATCCAATGCTTTTTGCAAATTCCATTACCATCTCAATAACCTGTTTATGAACATTTTTATCTCTTACAACGCCTTTTTTACCTACATTTTCCCTGCCCGCCTCAAACTGTGGCTTAATCAGGCAGACAATCTGTCCATCCTCTGCCAATAAATTTTTAACAGGAAGTAACACCTTCGTAAGAGATATAAAAGACACATCAATTGATGCAAAAGCAATTACATCATCAATATCCTCTTTTGTCACGTAACGGATATTCGTCCTGTCCATACAGACAACTCTCTCATCCTGCAGCAGTTTCCATGCCAGCTGCCCATGTCCCACATCTACAGAATATACTTTAACTGCCCCATTTTGCAGCATACAATCCGTAAATCCACCTGTGGATGCACCAACATCCATACATATTTTTTCTTTTAACTCTACGCCAAAATTGTCCATAGCTTTCTCCAGTTTCAAACCGCCACGGCTGACATATTTCAACGTTTTTCCTCTTACTTCTATATTTACTTTTTCATCAAAGAACGTACCCGCTTTATCCTCTCTCTGATTATCCACAAAAACAATCCCACTCATAATAATTGTTTTCGCCTTCTCTCTGGATGGTGCAAGTCCTCTTTTTACAAGTAATACATCTAATCTTTCTTTCATTTTGTTAATTCTAATACCTTTTCGTATATTTTTTTATGATTTAATCCCAGACGTTCCCTTAATTCAGAGACTTTTCCCTGTTCTACAAATTTATCATCAATTGCCATAATATGAACTGTCGTATTTAACTTTCTTTCATGCACATATGTTGCAACTGCCTCGCCATAGCCGCCTTTCTTTATCGCTTCTTCTACAACAACTATCGCTCTATGTTCTCTCGCTGTATTTTCAATCATCTGTTCATCCAGCGGCTTAATAAATCTGGCATCTATTACTGTTGGATAAACGCTTTCTTTTTCCAATAATTCTACTGCCTTCTCTGCTTCTTCGAACATATTTCCAACGGTAATAATTGCGATATCTTTTCCCTGTTTAATAACCGGACTTTTTCCTGCTTCAAAAACCGCCTCATCACATTTACTGCTGACAAAAGCACTACCTCTTGGAAATCTTACCGCAATGGGACCATCATAATCTACTGCATACCGCATTGCTGCTACCAGTTCTCTCGTATCCTTCGGTGCTATCATAGTAAGATTCGGCATAGCAGACATGAAGGAAATATCAAAAATACCCTGATGCGTCTCACCATCCTGTCCTACTAATCCGGCTCTGTCAACAATCATAATCACCGGCAGATTCTGCAGACATACATCATGAAGAATCTGATCATATGCCCTCTGGTAAAAAGAAGAATAAATAGACACTACCGGCTTATAGCCTGAGGCTGCAAGTCCCGCAGCAAAAGTCACTGCATGCTCCTCTGCAATCCCCACATCAAAAAATCTTTTCGGATAACATTTCGCAAATGCCGAAAGACCTGTCCCATCAGGCATCGCTGCAGTAACTGCAAGTATTTTTTTATTTTCTTTTGCCAGTTTCAATAATGTTCTGGAAAAAACATCTGTATATGACATAACTTTCGGTCCATTATTCTCTGTTAATTCCTGACCGGTTTCAATATCAAATCTTCCAATCCCATGGAATTTTGCAGAATTATTCTCCGCGAAACTATATCCTTTTCCCTTAATAGTTTTTACATGAATCACAATAGGATGTTCTATTTTTAAAGCATTTTCAAAAATATCAATCATTCCATCAATATCATGTCCATCGATTGGTCCGATATATGTGATTCCCAAATCATCAAAAAGACCGCCTGGAACAAAGAAATTTTTCAAATTATCTTTTGTTCTTTTTACACGTTTCACAAGTTTCTGTCCGATTTTCGGAATTTTACTCAAATGAGTTTCTACATCTTCCTTAAAATCATTATAATGTTCACCCACACGGAGTTTACTTAAATAATTCGACATACTTCCTACATTTTCAGAAATAGACATATTGTTGTCATTTAAGATAATCATAAAATTTCTTTTCAGACTTGCCACATTATTCAGGGCTTCTAATGCCATACCGCCAGTCAATGCTCCATCGCCAATCACAGCTACTACTTTATCATTCTTTTTCTGCAGTTGATTTGCTACAGCCATACCGAGAGCTGCTGATATGGATGTAGAACTGTGACCTGTATCGAAACTGTCACAAGGACTCTCATGTCTTTTTGGAAAACCACTTAGCCCATCCAATTGTCGAAGATTATCGAACTGTTCTTTTCGTCCTGTAAGAATTTTATGCGTGTAAGACTGATGTCCCACATCCCACACAATTTTA
>CANPET010000198.1 GCA_947573465.1 uncultured Eubacterium sp. | reverse complement strand
GCAGAATTAAAAAAAATTATTGATGAGAGCGATAATATTGTGTTTTTTGGAGGGGCAGGTGTTTCTACGGAGAGTGGAGTTCCTGATTTCAGAAGTGTGGATGGACTTTACAATCAGGAATATGATTATCCTCCGGAAATGATATTAAGTCATACTTTTTATAGAAGAAATCCAAAAGAGTTTTATCGCTTTTATAGAAATAAGATGTTATTGCCGGACGTAAAACCAAATACTGCACATAAAGTTCTGGCGAAGTTAGAGGAAATGGGAAAACTAAAAGCAGTAATCACGCAAAATATTGATGGCCTGCATCAGGCGGCAGGCAGTAAAATAGTGTATGAATTACATGGATCGGTGCATAGAAATCATTGTCAGGAGTGCAAAAAGTTTTATGGATTTGATGAAATTTATAAGATGAAAGGGGTACCGAAGTGTGAGTGTGGAGGGATTATTAAACCGGATGTGGTATTATATGAAGAAGGATTAGATGAAAGAACGATTCAACTTTCTGTAAGTGCTATTTCAAAGGCTGATGTATTAATTATCGGGGGAACTTCTTTAGCAGTGTATCCGGCGGCAGGCTTAGTTGACTATTTTAGAGGAAAGAGATTAGTGTTAATCAATAAGAGTAAAACACAGAAAGAGCAACGGGCTGATTTGGTTATAAATGAGCCGATTGGAGAAGTATTGGGTCAGGTTGTGGAACTATAAAATGTTTATTGTATTATTAAGGGCGCTGCTGTATAAGCAGTGCTTTTTTTGTCGCAAAGTTTTTGGAATGTATACGTGGTTTTGACAAATTAAAACATGATGGCTGTGCTATGATTGGGACGTATTTTAGAAAAGGAGGGGGCCCATGATAGAGATGGTATATAGCAGTAAAGAGTCACAGGAGCAAGAAAATGTAATAATTCCAAAAAACATACGCCAGATGGGGGAAAATGATTCCAATCAAAAAATTTATATTGAAGACAATGTAATGACACTTCTTAGAAAAAAAACACAGAATCCAGATGATGTAAAATATGGAGTTTTGCTGGGAGAAATTAAAAGAAATAAAAATAATACATATGTGTTTGTAAAGGCAATGGTAGAAGTGCGTGACATTATTGAGAACAGTTTAATATTTAATGATGATATTTGGTCGGACATTTATAAAGATATCAAAAAGTTTTTTGGTCGAATGGACATTGTTGGGTGGTTTGTATCTGTTCCTTATCGGGTAAGAGATGATTTAAAGGGAATTAGAAAGTTGCACATGGACAATTTTGCTGGTAATGACAAGGTCTGTTTCTTAAGTGATAGAACAGAAAATGAGGAAAGTTTCTATATGTGCAGACGAGGTAAGCTTGAGAAACAAAAGGGATACTATATCTATTATGAAAAGAATGAGAAAATGAAAAAGTATATGAAGAGTATGAATAATGAAAAAAGGGAAGAAAAGCAGGTAGAAAATAATAAAGTTGAAATTAAAGAGAAACCGGCAAATGAGTCAAAAAGTTTTAGAGAGATACTAAAAGAAGAAGGACAAACAGTGAAACAGGGACGTGTGGCTTATGGAATTAGTGGACTACTAATTGTAGCATTGTTGCTGTCAACAGTTGTGATGTTGAATAATTATGGTGAATTAAAGAATATTAAACAGACATTAGCGGGATATAGCATGGATGAAGAAGCACGCGTGGTAAATCAGATGCTTAATGGGGAGACGGCTACCACGCAGCAAATAAGCAAAGAAGAAACGACAACTATAGGACGCGAAACGGAAACAGTAACACAAGAACCTGAGAGCACTGTGTTAGAAACAACTAGCATGATTGAACAAATCACATCAAAAGCCAAACAAAAGCCGGTAAATAATACTGTGACGGGGACGACATATACAGTTAAGAAGGGTCAGACGTTATATGATATCAGTATGAAAGTTTATGGAACCAGTCAAATGGTAGAAGAAATTAGAAAATATAATGATATAGATGAGGATTACAAAATTATTGAAGGACAAAAAATAAAACTGCCATAAAAAATATAGTGCCATAATCGTGAACTTATTGTATAATCGTTATAGATTTGAAAATAGGAAGTGGGATTGTGGCACGAATAAATTCAGGTAAGGTAAGAAAATTAAAGAAATCTTTTTCAGAAGTACAGATTCTTGATTTTGTGAAAGAACATTTGAATAGAAGAACTGTTAAAATCGGTATATGTATCATTGTCGTAATGATTGCTATTTTGTCTATATATTTATATAAGCGGTATACGGGCTATGATGATTATAAAGTGCTGAATTATATTAAAGTAGACAGCAGTTCCAGCAGTAAATATCTTCCGTATCAGGATTTTGTCATTAAATATAGTGGTGATGGCATATCATATATAGATGAAGATGGAACCGTCTGGGATGAATCTTATCAGATGAAAACTCCGATTGTAGACATATGTGAGGAGTATATTGCAGTAGCAGATAAAAACAGCAATGACATATTCGTTTATAATGAAGATGGAAAGCAGGGAAAAATTACGACAAGTTTTCCTATTATTAAAGTTGAGGTTGCAAATCAAGGGGTTGTAGCGGCATTGTTAGAAGATAAGAATGCAAATCATATTGAAGTATTTGATAAGGAGGGAAATAAATTAGTTTCCCATAAAACATTGTTGGACGAAAATGGGTATCCGTTGGATTTCTCTATCTCAGATGATGGGGAAAAGATGATGGTATCTTACATTACAATTCATAATGGAGCGATGGGGAACAGAGTTGTCTTTTACAATTTTTCCAGTTCAGGAAAAAATTCTGCAGATAAGATAGCAGGAGAACATACGCAATATAAAGAGACGATGGTACCGGTTGTAAAATTTTTGTCGGATAATCAGGCGATTGCAGTAGGAGAAAATCTTTTTTCAGTATATCAGGTTGGAAAACGGTCAGAACTGGATGAAGAAGTGAAAATAAAAGACGAGATTCAAAAAGTATTTTATAGTGACAAATATATAGGATTTATCTTAGAAAATCATAACAGTAAAAATCCATATCGTATTGAAGTTTATGATCTTAGTGGAAAGCGTAGAATGAAAACAGAAATAAAGATGGAATATGATAATGTAGATTTTTCAGGAGATAATGTATTAATGTATGATGACATGAATTGTCAGATTATTTCATTTGATGGAGTAGAAAAATTCAAGACAATTTTTAAAGGTGAAATGAATGGAATAATACCAATAGATGGTTCACGAACATTTTTGTTCATGACAAGGTCAAAGATTCAGAAGGTAAAATTAAAATAAAAGTACAAGAAAACCTGCAAAATCCAGGTTTGGAGGAAATATGGGAAATATATTATTAATATCCGTAGGAATTTTTATGGTGGCGATGATTGCCATTGGATTAAAAAGGGGAATGTTAAAGATGGCATTTTCTTTGGTGTCAGTGATTGTTGTGTTACTGCTTGTGAATCTTTTGACACCGCCGGTAAAACAGTTATTAAAAAGCACGCCGATATATACGAGTGTACAGACTGGTATAGAAAAATATATAAAAGATAATGTAGATACAGCAGCAGAAAACGTAACGCAGACGGGAGTAAGCGCTCAAAAGAAAATCATTGACAATCTGCCGCTGCCAAAAGAGATAAAGCAATCATTGAATGAAAATAATACAAAAGAAAGCTATACATCATTAAAAGTAAATTCTTTTGCAGAATATATTGCACAGTCCTTAGCTGACATGATTTTAAGTGCAATAACATTTATATTATTATTTGTTGTTTTGACAGTGTTAGTAAGAATTTTAGTACATCTTTTAGATATTGTTGCAAAATTACCAGTGATAAAGACCTTTAATGCCATTGGTGGAGCGATTATAGGATTGGTTGAATCAGTAATTATTATATGGATTTTATGTATTGTTGTTACAGCATTTAGTGCGACAGATTGGGG
This sequence comes from uncultured Eubacterium sp., assembly GCA_947573465.1. Taxonomy (GTDB): domain Bacteria; phylum Bacillota; class Clostridia; order Lachnospirales; family Lachnospiraceae; genus Eubacterium_G. Next base: position 34 of record CANPET010000198.1, on the reverse strand, counting down.
TCAGGTGGTATGCAAAGCAATTGCAGAAAACGGA
>CANPET010000197.1 GCA_947573465.1 uncultured Eubacterium sp. | reverse complement strand
ATCGGCGGACAGGAGGGTTCCGATCCGGCGTCTGTTGTCTACGATGCGGTGGCGGCGGCGAAGGCAAGACATGCGGATGTACTTTTGTGTGATACGGCGGGACGTCTTCACAATAAGAAAAATCTTATGGAAGAGTTAAAAAAACTGGACAGAATCATTACAAAGGAATATGATGGTACAAGGCGTGAAAACTTTATTGTATTAGATGCCACCACAGGACAGAATGCATTAGAGCAGGCGAGACAGTTTAAAGAGTGTGCCGACATTACAGGTGTTATCCTTACAAAAATGGATGGTTCTGCAAAGGGTGGAATTGCTATTGCTATTCAATCAGAGCTTGGAATACCGGTGAAATATATTGGTGTTGGTGAGCAGATAGATGATTTGCAGAGGTTTGATGCAAAGGAATTTGTTGAAGCCTTGTTTACAGAATAGATATAAGGAAATAAGTACAACAAGTTTACGAATAGAAAAGAGAAATATAGTGGAAAGAAGTGAAAAGTATGAGTGAAGTTTTAGATTTAAAGAAATTTGAGGAAGCCAGTGAGATTGTAAAAAAAGTAACACTGAATACCAGCTTAATTTACAGTGATTATTTTAGTGCCCAGACAGGAAATCAGGTTTATATCAAACCTGAAAATATGCAGTTTACAGGCGCTTATAAAGTAAGAGGTGCTTACTATAAAATCAGCACGTTAACAGAGGATGAAAGAGAACGTGGATTAATTACTGCTTCTGCCGGAAACCATGCTCAAGGGGTAGCTTATGCAGCAAAACTTTATGGTGCAAAAGCTACTATCGTAATGCCAACAACAACACCATTAATGAAAGTAAACCGCACGAAGAGTTATGGGGCAGACGTGGTTTTATATGGAGATGTTTATGACGATGCGTGCAAATATGCTTTAAATCTTGCTATGAAGGAAGGATATACATTTATTCATCCTTTTGATGATTTAGATGTTGCTGCAGGGCAGGGAAGTATTGCTATGGAAATTTTTAAGGAACTGCCAACAGTAGATTATATTTTAGTTCCTATCGGTGGAGGCGGACTTGCTACGGGTGTTAGTACCCTTGCCAAATTATTAAATCCAAGAATTAAAGTGATAGGTGTTGAACCTGAAAATGCTGCATGTATGAAAGCAAGTATCAAGGCAGGTGAGGTTGTAACACTTCCAAGTGCAAATACCATTGCAGATGGTACCGCTGTAAAAACCCCAGGAGAAAATATTTTTCCTTATGTAAAGAAAAATATTGATAAGATTATCACGATCAAAGATGACGAATTGATAGATGCATTTTTGGATATGGTTGAAAACCATAAATTAGTAGCAGAAAATTCAGGATTGCTGACAGTAGCAGCCTTGAAACACTTAAATTGCAAAGATAAAAAGGTTGTCTCAATTATCAGTGGTGGTAATATGGATATTATTACAATGTCTTCTACATTACAGCACGGACTGATTCAGAGAGGAAGGGTATTTACAGTTTCCGTATTACTTCCGGACAAGCCGGGTGAATTGGTAAAAGTTGCAAATAAGATAGCAGAACAGCAGGGAAATGTTATTAAGTTAGAACATAATCAGTTTGTTTCTGTTAATCGAAATGCAGCGGTGGAATTAAAGGTAACGATGGAGTGCTTCGGTCATGATCATAAAAAACAGATTTTAGAAGCATTAAGTGGTGCAGGATACAATCCAACGGAACAGGCACCAAATCTTTAGGAAAGGGATGAAAAACAAATGAAGAGAATGAAGAATTTAAAGTTGAATCTCATATCAAAATATTCATTGTTGTTTATTTTGGCATCTATATTAACGTTTGGATATTTCGTTATAAACGGAAAATCTTTTGTATGGCATATGGATGGATATACCCAGCATAGTGTGGCGTTGACATATTATGGAACATGGTTAAGAGATATTGCCAGAAATATATTGTTCGAGCATACATTTTCTATACCTATGTGGGATTTTGGAATTGGTTATGGTGGAGATATTATTACTACGCTGAACTATTACGTGTTAGGTGAACCATTGAATTTACTATCGATATTTGTATCTCCTCAATATACAGAATATCTATATGCTTTTTTGATAATTCTAAGATTATATCTTGCAGGACTATTTTTTGTACAGTTTTGTAAGGTTATGAACCATAAAGGAAATGGTGTTGTTGCCGGTGCCTTAGTTTATGTTTTTACAGCATACACAATGTGGGCAGCGGTGAGACATCCGTTCTTTATTCTTCCTATAATGTTTTTCCCATTAATGTTAACCGGGGTTGAAAAAATATTAAAAGAAAAAAAGCCATATCAGTTTATTCTGACGATTGTTTTATGTGCTGTCAGTAATTTTTACTTTTTCTATATGATAGCATTTTTTACAGTGATTTATGCGTTTGTAAGATGTGGTTTTCTATATAAAAAGGATATAAAAAAGATTGTAGCAAAATTAGGAACTATGTTACTATATGCTATTGTGGCGGTTATGATTTCGGCTGTTATATTCCTTCCGGTAATTATATTTTTCCTTGGAGACAGTAGAAGCGAGGTAACTCATTCGGTTCCATTGCTATATGATTTAAAATATTATCAGCAATTGCTGTCATCATTTATTTCATCAGACAGTGGTGGTTATTGGAATTACATGGGATATTCTCCACTGGTAATACTGGCATTATATTTTATGTTTAAAAAGAAAAATATCCAGCATTGTACTTTCTTTGGAATTGGATTTTTTATGATGCTGATTCCATTTATAGGTTCTTTTATGAACGGATTTTCATATATATCAAATCGATGGATATGGGCATTTGCAATGTTTTGTGCATATATTTTGGTAGCGTATTGGAAGGATGTTATCTCTATTGATATGATGAAAGAAAAAATTTTGTTTCTAGTACTTGCTCTTTATGCTGTTGTTCTTTGCTTTATGCAGAATACAAGAACAGACAATACACTGATTGAACTTTTGCTTTTGATTTTTACAGTGGGACTTATTTGTTATAGAAATCAAAATAAAACAATTCTTTTAAATAATTTAGATAAAGTGTTGACAGTTTCAATTCTTTTAGGAATTGCTATAAATGCGTTTAATATTTATTCTGTATCAGAGAAAAATTATGTTGCTGAATTTATTGACAGTGGAAAAGTTTATAAATCCTATAAAGCATCACAAAGTGGTGATATAAAGAAACATGTAAAAGATAATAATTTTTTCCGTTTTAGTGCGACCGGAGGGGAAGTTTCTTATACAAGTAATAGTATGCTGAAAGAACAAATGGGCACGGGGTTGTTAAAGGAACGTGGTACAACAAACAGTACACTGGATTTTTGTGATAATGCCGCGATTTTATTTGGCGTGAACGGAATTGGATATTATTGGAGTCTTGGAAGTTCGGCAGTTTCTGATTATTTACTGGCAGTGGGAGCAAAAGAATATTCTACTTATTTTTATCATGGGATTGATGACAGGGCATCTTTGTTATCTCTATCTTCCGTAAAATATTATATTTGCGAGAAAGGAAACGAAGAAATTGTACCTTATGGTTTTAGAAAATACAAAACCATAACAAAACCTGTACCTTATAGTGACAGAAATCTGGAAGTGAAAAAATCAGATAAGAAAAAACGTAAATCAATCTATAATATATATGTCAATGATTTTGCACTTCCTCTTGGATATACCTATGATAAAGTGATTTCGAATAAGGAATTAGATACGTGCAATGGAACAGAAAAAGAAGAGGCAATGTTACAGGCTGCTGTGGTAGAAGAGGATACGGCATCAGAGACCCTAAAAGATATCTCTCTATCAAGTAAAGAATTAGATTATAAAGTTACTTGTAACCCTGGTGTAAAATATAAAAATAACAGATTTGTAGTTACAGAAAAGGGTGCAGGTGTATTTGTCCAATTTGATACCATAAAGAATAAAGGACTTTACGTATCTATTGATAACTTATCCTTTAAA
>CANPET010000196.1 GCA_947573465.1 uncultured Eubacterium sp. | reverse complement strand
ACTACAAGAAATTATAAACTGCCTGACGGACAGGAAGTGCTTTTGACAGATACGGTAGGATTTATCAGAAAACTGCCTCATCATTTAATTGATGCATTTCGAAGCACATTGGAGGAAGCAAAATATTCAGATATTATTATTCATGTAGTAGATGCTTCAAATCCCTCCATGGATAAAAATATTCATGCTGTGTATGAAACGTTAGAAAATCTTGATGTGAAAGATAAGATTATTATTACTGTATTCAATAAGCAGGATAAACTTATAGAAAAACCTATTTTAATAGATTTTAAGGCTGATTATGTAGTAAATGCTGCGATTAAAAAGGGAATAGGTATTGACGAGATAAATGAGGCTGTAGAAAAGGCATTAACATCCATGAGAGTAATGGTTGAGAAAGTGTTTGATTACGCTGATGCCGGAAAAATTGGACTGATTCGTAAATATGGGCAGTTAATTCATGAGGAGTACAAAGAAGATGGAATTTATGTGAAAGCATATGTGCCGGCAGCAATGGTAAAACAGCTGTAATAAAATGCCCTCTGAAATATTTATTACTTTTTCGGAGAGCGCTTCTTTTATAAATTAATAATTATGATTTGACAATGTCAGACATATATGTTATATTCTCGGTAGTTTAGCATAGTAAAGCGATAACTTATGAAAATATGATTAAAAACGGAGGATTATAAAATGAAGAAGAAAATAGCTTTGTTATTATCAGTAATGATGGTTGCGTCTTTGTGTTTGGCAGGATGTGGAAGCAAGGATGCAAAAAAAGAGGATAAGAAAGTGTATGCTGTTGAAGCAGGTTCTGCAGGTGAAAAAGTTGCCAAAGAGAAAAAGTGGAAAACAAATTCCGTAGCAGCACAGGCAGATGCTTTAATGGAAGTAAAATCAGGTACATCAGATGCTGCAATTATTGATTTATTGATGGCAGGAGCTATGATTGGAGAAGGGACAAGTTATCCTAATCTGAAGTATACAGATAAGCTTACTACAGAAGAGTATGGTGTTGGATGTAGAAAAGAATCTAATTTGGCAGCATATATTAACAATTTCTTTGCTGATACATATAAGTCAGGTGAAATGAAGAAAATTGCTGAAAAGTATGGTGTGCAGGAAGCTATCGTAAAACAGGCAGAAGCAAAAGCTGATGAGATTAAAGATGGCGATGTAAAATATATTCAGGACAAGGGTACATTAATTGTAGGTATTACTGAATTTGAACCAATGGATTACAAGGATAAAGATGGAAAATGGATTGGTTTTGATGCTGATATGGCATCACTTCTTGCAGAAAAGTTAGGCGTAGAAGTTAAGTTTGTTGTAATCGACTGGGATACAAAAGCAATGGAACTTGAATCAAAGAATATTGATGTAGTATGGAATGGTATGACTTTAACTGATGAAGTTAAAAATGCTATGGAATGTACAAATGCATACTGCAATAATGCACAGGTAGTTGTAGTTCCAGCTGAATAAAGTTTAAATTACAAAGATATCAACTATAAATATTACAAGGCAGAGAGTGAAGGCTCTCTGCCTTATGTTGCTGATATAAGAGGAGACATTTATGTTTTGGGAAGTTACACAGACATTGTTAGAAGGTTTAGGAACAACGTTTGAGATATTTATATTAACGTTATTATTCGCATTACCATTGGGACTGATTATATCATTTGGTTCAATGAGTAAATTTAAACCGCTAAAATATTTCGTACAGATATTTGTATGGATTATCAGGGGAACTCCGCTTATGCTCCAATTGATTATCATTTTTTATGGTCCGGGATTATGGCTGGGACATAACATATGGAGTGGAGATGACTGGGGAAGAATTATGGCAACAGTTGTGGCGTTCACGATAAACTATGCCTGCTATTTTTCGGTTATATTCAGAGGTGGAATTGAGGGTGTACCTGCAGGTCAAAGAGAAGCAGGTCAGGTTCTTGGAATGACAAAGACACAGATTTTCTTTAAGATAACATTATTGCAGATGATTAAGAGAATTGTTCCACCAATGTCAAATGAAATCATTACATTGGTTAAAGATACATCACTGGCAAGAATTATTGCAGCATATGAATTGACCTTTACAGGATTTGCATTTATGAAATCAGATGGTATTACATGGCCGCTATTCTATACCGGAGTTTTTTATTTATTATTTGTAGGTATACTGACACTTTTATTTAATTATGTAGAGAAGAAATTAGATTATTTTAAATAAGGAGGTGCGAGGGAATGGCAATTTTAGAAGTAAAAAATATAGAGAAACATTTTGGAAGCACCAAAGTATTAAATGATATTAGTTTTAATCTGGAAGAAGGACAGACACTTGCTATTATCGGTTCCTCCGGTTCAGGCAAAACAACATTGCTGCGTTGTCTGAATTTTTTGGAAACACCAAATGGCGGCACAATTACAGTAAAAGATGAGACTTTATTTGATGCAGCTTTGCCACGTTCCAAAAAAGATAAAGAATTGAGAAAAAAGAGACTTCATTTTGGAATGGTATTTCAGTCATTTAATCTTTTTCCTCAATATACGGCATTGGAAAATGTAATGCTGTCAGAGAAACTGTTGGCACAGGAAAGAGAAGATTACAGGCAGAACAAGAAACAGATATTAGTGGATATAGAGGTTCATGGAAAAGAGTTACTCACAAGGATGGGGTTGGCAGACAGAATGGAACATTACCCACATCAGTTATCAGGTGGACAGCAACAGCGTGTGGCTATTGCAAGAGCACTGGCGCTGCAGCCGGACATTCTATGCTTTGATGAGCCGACATCAGCCTTAGATCCGGAATTAACAGGAGAAGTTTTAAAAGTAATTAAGAGTCTGGCAGAAGAGAAAACTACAATGATTATTGTTACTCATGAGATGGCATTTGCCAGAGATGTAGCTGATACAGTTATTTTTATGGATGAGGGGGTTATTGTAGAGCAGGGAGAGGCTAAACAAGTTATTAACAATCCACAGCAAGAAAGAACAAAGCAGTTTCTGTCCAGATACAGCCAAGGATAAATTTGTACATAAGATTAGTCAAAAAAGACCATTTAAATAGAGCATAAATAAAGACAAGAACTATTTAGAAAAAAATCTAAATAGTTCTTGCTTTTTAGAATGTAAAGTGATAATATCTATTTAGAAATATTTCTAAATAATTTGAGAGAAAGGTGATGAAATGGGGTTTGCAGAAACTTTTAAGGCACTATCAGATGTGAAACGTCGAGAGATACTTATGTTGTTAAAAGAAAGAAAAATGTCAGCAGGAGAAATAGGCAGTCATTTTGATATGACAGGGGCAACAATTTCATATCATTTAAGTCTTTTAAAAAAAGCAGATTTAGTGATTGAGTCCAAACAAAAAAATTTTATTTATTATGAGTTAAATACTTCAGTCGTGGAAGAAGTGATGCTATGGCTGGCAGATTTGAAAGGAGATAAGTAATATGAAAAAATATAGAGGAAGATTATTATTAACGTGTATCATTACTTTACTACCTATGGTTGTTGGTTTGATTTTGTGGAAACGGCTTCCGGAGACAATGGCAACACATTGGGGAGCAAATAATGAAGCCAACGGCTGGAGCAGCAAAGAATTTGTTGTTTTTGGAATGCCGGTGATATTAATGTTACTACATTTGCTGGCTGTAGGAGTTACTATGACAGACCCGAAAAAAAGGAATATAGGTAATAGGATGTTTGGTATATTGTTCTGGATAGTTCCTGTAGTAAGCTGGTTTGCATTGATGACTATGTATTTGTCGGCTTTGGGCAGCGAAATGAATATAGGACTTGTTGTAAATATACTTGTTGGAGCAGTGTTTATTATTGTCGGAAATTATTTACCGAAAAATAAGCAGAATTATTCTGTAGGAATTAAGCTTCCGTGGACATTGGATGATGAAGAAAATTGGAATAAAACAAACAGACTGAGTGGGTACTTATTTATAATTTCTGGGTTTGTGTTTATTGTAAATGTTTTTTTCCTAAGTATGATAC
>CANPET010000195.1 GCA_947573465.1 uncultured Eubacterium sp. | reverse complement strand
CTATTTTACTGAACACAGAGAAATATATAATTATTTTGTCATCAAACAGTGATACAAGGTCTTCATAAAATTCAATAGTATGGTTATTAAGAGAAGCAAAGCCAAGCCTAAAATCTTTTGTTTTCATAGTCTGGCTCTTTAGTTCTCCACCTTTTTTTCTGTATGCATACTTCGATTCAAAAGCAAGGTATCTGTCAGAAACACAATCATTTTCTTCTGCTTTCCAACCCACAATTCCCATCATGAAATTATCACAGTAATTATTGGCGGTAACAGTCTTATAATTAATCTTTCTGCTATGCTCTGTTTCATCATAGAAAAAAACATACTTCATATTCAGCGCCTCTCCATTGATTATCTTATGATTTGCCATAAGGTATCGAGTCTTCAGCAACCATCATCACATTACTCTCTGTCTCATATTGATAAATCTTTGCCAAAGCAGATGTCTCATTTTTTAAATCTTCTGCTCCTGAATACTCCTCAAAGTTTTCTACCTGCTCCATAACCTTATTGAATACTTCCGGGCTATATTGAGGTGGGTATCCATTCTTAACCAAGCATATTTTAATATCCAGCTTTAATTGATTTCTTATATTCTGATTATTAAGCCAGTCTGCAAACGAAGATTTTGTATCAATGATTTCCTTTACTTTTTTGGCTAAGTTTTTGCACTTATCATTGATTACGACACCGTCAACTTCTTGATCTGTCCCATATTCAAAGTTATATTGGTCACGCAGAGAAATCAAAATATCATAGAATGCTTTTTCTTCAAATGTTAAACCAATCTTACGAAAACTTTCTCTGTTCTCGTTCATCTGACGAAGAATAGCTAAAGCCTGTTCTGTAGCAATTCTAATAATATCTTCAGATGCCTGTTCCTGTGCTTCTCCGGCTTCTTCGGCAGTTAGACGTTTGCGTCTTTCATGATACTCCGCAATCGTCTTTTCTAACATTTCCTGAAATGACTTTGCAGCCAACTGGTTCACTTTTCCATATTCCTTAATCTGCTTGCGAAGCATTTTCACAAGAAGTTCCAGCTTCGTTGCAGGCATTTTAACATCAGATAATTTTTCAAAATATTCCGGTGAAAAGATATCTTCTTCCTCACCGCTTTCGAGAACACTTTCCACCTGATTATATTTCAACGCTTCCTCAACCATCTTTGAAACTGCGCGATTCATGGTATCTGTATCCACTTCACTCGTTCCACTCATTTTACGAACAAAACCAGCTATAGCCATAAAGCATTGTGCAAGTGCAGATTCTTCTTCACCAAGATAGCCGGAAGGCTGACAAATATCAAAAGCAGTTCTCATTCGTTTTACAGTCTTTAGAAAGTAAGTTTTAAATGAAACCTTTTGAGAACCTTTATTTCCTTCTGTTTTCAATTCCTGCGTTGATACAAATACATACTCTGCAGCTTTTGCAAGAAGTCTATAACGTGCGGCGGGGTCACAATCCAGATTTAAGAAAGGGGTTAAATCATAATCCGTAAACAGAGTTTTTAATATTTCTAACTCTTCTCTAAACACAGATGTAGCCTGCTCAACATCATCAGACGTAGGCGCAACGGAAGTATCACCGACATAAATCTTCATTGCTTCACGCATATTATCGCGAATTCCGATATAATCAATAACCATACCAAATTCTTTGCCCGGATATTTTCTGTTTACACGGCTGATGGTCTGTATCAACATATGCTTTTTAAGAGGTTTATCGTTATACAAATATGTAAGACATGGAACATCAAAACCCGTAATCCACATATCTACAACAATAACCATATGGAGGTTCGATTTTTCCTGTTTAAAAGCAATATCCAGTTCTTCCGAACGCTTATCATTCTTAACCCCTCCTAAATAATTATACATGCCTTTTTCATCGTTGCTGCCGACACTCGATACCATTGCAATAAATGGCATTGGTTTCAATTCTTTTAGTTCTTCTTCCGTTACTGAAACGCCATCCTGTGCTTTCTTCTCTTCAAGCCATTCAGGGTATTTATCCTTAAACTTCTGTAGTAATGCATAAGCAATTTTTCTATTGGAACATACCACCATTGCTTTTTGTATTCTATCCGGGTCACCTGCACAAGCTGAAACATAATGGTCATGAATATCTGTTGCCAGACGCTCAAGTCTGGAAGGTTCGCCAAGAATCACTTCCATAGAGCTCATTGCTTTCTTACTTGCTTCGATATCCTCATAGGTTGCACCATCATCAGCACATTTTTTATAATAATTTTCAATTTCTTTCACCTTGTTATTATCAAGCAATACCTTGGCAATACGAGGGTGATACTTGATCGAAACCGTCAAACCGTCTGCAACTGCCTGATCCATTGTATATCGGTCAATTTCATCTCCAAATGTTTGATATGTTTCTGCAATAGGCGTGCCGGTAAATCCAACAAACGTAGCCTGTGGAAATGCTTCTTTCAATACTTTTGCATATGGCTTTGAAACCATCGCTTTCATATTTTCATCAGCATCTTTACTGAACTGAATTTTCTTAGAATGTTCAAGTTGTGTTCTATGAGCCTCATCGGAAAAACATATGATATTCTGACGCTCATTGATAAGACCGATTTTGTCATCTTCTCTGTCACAAAATTTCTGAATTGTACAGATGTAAAAACCCCCACTTTGTCTTGCACCAAGCTCCTGTCTTAGCTGTGTTCTATTTTTAACAACAGATACTTCACCGAGGTTCAAAAATTCTTTGCTTTTTGTGAATAATTTTGCCCCTTGTTTTTGAAGTTCCTCACGGTCAACAATTAATATAATTGTCGGTGAACCGATTTCCGGTATATCTGTACAACGGAGTGCAAGCTGTCGGGCAAGAAAAGCCATTGTGTATGTTTTCCCGCATCCGGTTGCACCGAAGTATGTTCCACCTTTGCCGCTTTTGGTGGCAACAGAATTTACTATACTTTGCTTTAGTAATCTAGCCGCAAAGAATTGTGGATAACGACATACAATTTCCACTTCCGAACTATCATAAATGCTATCCTGAAAATAAATGTAATCTCTAAAAATTTCTAAAAATCGCTCAGGAGCATATACGCCCTTTATCATAGTTTCTGTTTCTGCAAAAGGCAGAGTAGATATTTTATCTCCATCATTCACACGTCTCCATGCATAAAAATGCTCATAAGGAGTACGAACTGTCCCAAGTCTTGTTTTCACACCGTCTGAAATGCACGCCAGAGGACAGTAATGCAAAAGGTGTGGAATATCTCTCCAATAACGAATATTGATTTGCTCCCAGGCATCATAAATGGTCGCATTCGCATCAGCAGGATTTTTCAATTCAATTATACATAACGGAATACCATTTACAAACAAAACCACGTCCGGTCTACGATTTTGTTTTTGACCATTATTTGTATATTCTACTGTGAACTGATTTACCACACGGAATATGTTCTTGTCCCAATTTTCAAAATCAATCAGTGGTATCATTTTCACCAGTCCATATTGCGGCGTAAACCGAACGCCATCAACCATCCAACTATATACTTTATGCAAAGTCGCAAAATCACTTTCACTCCCAACAAGGCGAACATTATCAAAAATCTGAGTAACTTCATCTTCCATTAAGTCTGGATTTGTATCGGCTATAAACTTCTTGAAATCAGCCGCAATCAGCACATCCCTTTTGGTTACACGAGAAATATTGTTAACAGAAGAATAAACCAAGCCCTCAGCCTCCAAAAATCCAATAAAGGCATACTCATATTCCGATACACAATAGTAACCATTATATTCTTTTAACTTAGCCATTGATTATGCCTCCTCGTTTTCGTGCTTCTTCGATAGAGCCTTTTATTAAAATAGGGCAGATATCTTTTATCTGTACTTTAAGTTTTTCATTGATATTTTTTCTTTCTTTGTAAACTGTGTAAATATCAACAATAGATCTTTGGATTTCCATGCTTGCAATAGGTATTTCTACCTTTATCAAGTCGTCCCAAGAAAATGTTTCTCTTGCAGAGCCCCACGAATGGAATCTTGCATAT
>CANPET010000194.1 GCA_947573465.1 uncultured Eubacterium sp. | reverse complement strand
ATTCAGACTAGTTGTAAACAAACATTTTTCCACTCCGTTTTCGTCTGAAAATAAATATAATTCTCCCCCTTCTCCCCAAACGAGTTTTTCAATATTTTTACCATTTAAGGTATTTTCAATATATTTTTTTGATTCCTCTTCTAGTCTAATTTGTAGATTCATAACCACTCCCATTTCTCTACAATAAATATACCATAAAAATTCATTTTATTTTTCACAAACTGCCCCATTTTCTAAAAAAATAAGTTTTCTAAAGATAAAAAGAACCTTCTCTCCAAATTGGAAAAGGTCCTTTTACTTAAAACTTATAACTGCTGTTCTAAAATCTCTTTTGCCTTTGCTACTGCTTCATCTGCACCTGCCGGATTCTTTCCTCCTGCCTGTGCCATGTTTGGACGGCCACCACCGCCACCGCCAACGCATTTTGCAATCTCTTTAATCATATTTCCTGCATGGGCTCCTTTTGAGATAGCATCATCATCTGCCATAACAATGACATTTGCCTTATCAGCAGTTGTTGATACGATAACTACAACACCGCCACCCATTTTCTCTTTCAGATTATCTCCAAGATTTCTTAAACCATTCATATCTACATCAGATACTTTTGTTGCAAGAAGTTTTACGCCTTTTACTTCTTCCACACTGTTTAATACATCTCCTACAGAGTCGTTTGCCATTTTTGCTTTTAATTTCTCATTTTCGCTGGATAATGCCTTGATTTCATCATTTAATGACTGAATCTTCTTTGCTAATCCACTCGGCTCTGATTTGGCGATTTTTGCTGCTTCATGAAGTGTTTTTTCCATATCAGCATAATATTTCATAAGACCTGTGCCTGTCAAAGCTTCAATTCTGCGAACACCTGCTGAAATACCAGCTTCTGAAATAATCTTGAAATAAGAAATTGTACTGGTATTTGAAACGTGAGTACCACCACAAAGTTCGATAGAATAATCTCCCATAGATACCACTCTTACAGTATCACCATACTTCTCACCAAACAATGCCATAGCACCTGTTTTCTTTGCTTCTTCCAGACTCATTTCCTTTGTAATAACATCCAGACCGTTCGCAATCTGCTCGTTTACCATTGCTTCAACATTTTCAATCTCTTCTTTTGTCATTGCCTGGAAATGTGTAAAGTCAAATCTCAATCTATCTGCGTCTACATAAGAACCAGCCTGTTCTACATGCTCTCCAAGAACAACCTTTAATGCCTTCTGTAATAAATGTGTTGCACTATGATTCTTTGCAGTAGAATTTCTAAGAGTAGTATCTACCTTTAATACAGCCTTATCGCCAACCTGTAACATTCCCTTCGTAACATATCCTACATGTCCAACCATACTGCCATGCAATTTAATTGTATCAACGACTTTAAACTGTCCGTTTGCCGTTTCAATAATACCCTTGTCGCCTGCCTGACCACCCATTGTTGCATAGAATGGAGTTTCTTCAACAACGATCGTTCCTTTATCTCCATCTGTAAGAGCCTGTACCACTTCACTTTCTGTCGTAAGAGCGGTAATTACAGAATCTTCCACGAATCTGTCGTATCCTACAAACTTTGATGTTAAAGCATTATCAAGGCTTTCATAAACAGTCTCGTCTGCTCCCATATAATTAGTCGTCTTACGGGCTTTTCTTGCAGTCTCTCTCTGAACATCCATAGCCTTCTTAAAGCCTTCTTCATCTACAGAAAATCCCTTTTCTTCAAGAATTTCCATTGTAAGATCAAGTGGGAATCCATATGTGTCGTATAATTTAAAAGCATTGTCGCCTGACAACATTTTTTCGCCTTTAGACTCCATTTCTGCTTCCATATCAGCCAAAATACTTAATCCGGTATCAATCGTTTTATTAAATTTATTTTCTTCTTCCGTCAAGACTTTGAAAATCATACTCTTCTTTTCATCTAATTCAGGATATCCGTCTTTCGAACCTTCAATCACTGTTTTAGACAAATCTGATAAGAACATTCCATCAACACCAAGAAGTCTTCCATGTCTTGCAGCACGTCTGATTAATCTTCTTAAAACATATCCTCTTCCTTCGTTAGATGGCATAATACCATCAGAAATCATAAATGTTGCTGAACGGATATGGTCTGTAATAATTCTGATAGAAACATCCCACTTGTATTCTTTCTTATATTCTTTTCCTGAAATCTCACAAACTTTATCACGAAGAGATTTGATTGTATCTACATCAAAAATAGAATCCACATCCTGAACAACTGTAGCGAGACGCTCTAATCCCATTCCTGTATCAATATTTTTGTTCTGTAATGTTTCATAATTTCCTTTTCCGTCATTTTCAAACTGTGTAAATACATTGTTCCAAATCTCAATATATCTGTCACATTCACAGCCTACCGTACAGCCAGGTTCTCCACAACCGTATTTTTCACCTCTGTCATAATAAATTTCAGAACAAGGACCACAAGGACCTGCACCATGCTCCCAGAAATTATCTTCCTTACCAAATTTAAAAATACGTTCCGCTGGAATACTCATCTCTTTATTCCAGATTTCAAAAGCCTCATCATCTTCTAAATAAACAGAAGGATATAATCTGTCTGCATCAAGACCGACTACCTCTGTTAAAAACTCCCATGACCAGTGAATTGCTTCTGTCTTAAAATAATCTCCAAATGAGAAATTTCCAAGCATTTCAAAGAATGTACCATGACGGGCTGTCTTTCCAATATTTTCAATATCACCTGTTCTGATACATTTCTGACATGTTGCCATTCTTGTCTTTGGTGGGATTTCCTGTCCTGTAAAATAAGGCTTTAATGGTGCCATACCGGCATTAATTAATAGCAAACTATTATCATTGTGAGGAACTAATGAGTAACTTCCTCTTACTAAATGATCCTTTGACTCAAAGAAGTCTAAAAACATTTGTCTTAATTCATTTAATCCATATTTCTTCATTGTATCTTCCTCCAATACTAATCAGCTTTTACCTGATGGAAAGCTTTTTTACCCTTTTTAATTAAGATAACACCTTCATCATTGTAATTGGCTGTAGTAAATGTTGCATCTATCTCTGTAACTTTTTCACCATTTACAGATACACCACCTTGCTGAACCAGTCTTCTAGCCTCTCCACGAGAAGCAGCAAGTTTTGTATCTACTAAAATTGTGAGAATATCTTTTCCTTCATCTAATTCATCTTTAGAATATGTTGTTGTTGGTAAATCTCCGGAAATACCACCTTTTGCAAACATATTCTTGGCTGCATCTAATGCCTTCTTTGCTTCTTCCTCACCATGAACAAGTTCTGTTAATTCATATGCAAGAATTTCTTTTGCTTTATTCAGCTCAGCACCTTCCCACGCTTCCATTTCCTGAATCTGCTCAATTGGAAGGAATGTAAGCATTTTAAGACATTTGATAACATCGGCATCGTCTACATTTCTCCAATATTGGAAGAATTCATATGGAGATGTCTTTTCAGGGTCCAGCCATACTGCACCGCTGACAGTTTTACCCATCTTCTTTCCTTCTGAGTTAAGAAGTAAAGTAATCGTCATGGCTGAGGCATCTTTACCAAGTTTACGTCTGATAAGTTCTGTGCCGCCCAGCATATTACTCCACTGGTCATCACCACCAAACTGAAGGTTACATCCGTAATCCTGGAATAATTTATAGAAGTCGTAACTCTGCATAATCATGTAGTTAAACTCTAAGAAACTAAGACCTCTCTCCATTCTCTGCTTGTAACATTCTGCTGTAAGCATTCTGTTGACACTAAAATGAGGACCAACCTCTCTTAATACATCAATATAATTCAAATCCATTAACCAGTCTGCGTTATTGACCATTAATGCTTTTCCTTCAGAAAAGTCAATGAATCTGCTCATCTGTTTCTTGAAACATTCAATATTATGCTCAATAGTTTCTTTTGTCATCATCTGACGCATATCAGTCTTACCCGATGGGTCTCCAATCATCGCAGTTCCACCGCCTAATAATGCGATAGGTTTATTTCCTGCCATCTGCAGCCTTTTCATCAGACATAATGCCATAAAGTGA
>CANPET010000193.1 GCA_947573465.1 uncultured Eubacterium sp. | reverse complement strand
AATAGCAATTATATGGACGGCAGTTCGTTATTGTTTGCGAACTACAAGGGTTTCTGAATAAGAAAGAACACCATCAAGTATCGTAACAATGAAAGAATTAGAAGAAAATGCTCAAAGTATTGCACAGATTTTATCTGCAAACGATAATAATGCAGAAGATCACAAATTCACAACCGATTTTCCATATGGAAGAGTAAATGCCTTTTTAAACTATTTTGGATTAGATGGGAATGAAGAAATATATTATTATTCGGCACTACCAAGTCTTGATGAAGATGAAATACGAGAGTATGGAATTGCAGTTACTCTAACAGGGATTTATATTTCATATCAGAAAGATAAAAAGCATCCCAAATTAGTTGAAATTCCTTTTGCTGGATTGCATTCTATTATAAAAAATGAAACAGGACAGCTTGTAATCAATAATATTGTACGATATGGAAGTGGATATAAAATAAAAAGATTATCTCAGGCAAATACAACAGTATCGCTTGAGGCATTATATCATAGTATATTGGGAGTCAGCGGAGGCAATTTGGCAATTGGTCTGTTTAAGGGGGACATAGAGGCTGATGCGGAAGAGAGAGAAGTTACAGAAGAATATGCAAGAAAAAATGCAGAAGATGCACAACAGCAGTTTAATGAACATATAAATTTAGAAGCATTTGAAAAAGGTTCTGCAAATGCAGGGACCATGGCAGGGAGAGTTAGACGACAGGCAATATATGATGAAAATGGAAAACTAATGAATGGGACACAAGCTCATGGATATGCAGCGGAATATGCCAGCAGAACATTTGATAGGATGATGGGAAAGCATGTGGAGTCTCAGGAAAGAGATGCGTCAGGAAAGCAAAAAGATGCCGGAGCAGATAAAATAGTTAATGGTCAAAAAGTGCAAATTAAGTTTGCAAAAAAACCAAGGGATACATATGCCGAGGCTTTTAAAAAGAAAAACTACGTAAAAGATAATCAAAAAATAGAGGTTCCAAGAAATCAATATAATGAGGTGCGTGACTTATTACAAAAAGATATTGATGCCGGAAAGATTGATGGTATAGAACCTGGAACACCGGCAGAAGATTATTTAGTAAGGAGTCATTTTAGCTATAAAGATTCTTGTAGATTTGCTGCGGCAGGAAATATCGAATCAATAAGTTTGGATTTAGTGAGCGGAGTAATTACGGCAGTGCCAGGGGCAACTATCACAGGAATCATTGTTTTCGCGTCAGCTATATGGTCAGGAGTGGATATTAAAGAAGCTGCAAAAGTCGGCTTGAAAGCATCAGGAAAGGCAGTGACAAAAAGTGCGGTAATTTATACAGTTACAATGCAGGCAAGTAGAGAATATTTATGGAAATTTGTACCTAATAATACAAAAAAGATAATGGAAAAAAATAGAATTAATCCTTTGTTTACAGCAAGTGAAAAAGCAGCACAAAAAATTAAAGACTCATCAATGGCGAAAAGTAATTTAGGAAAGAAAATAAAGCTGGATAAAGTTAATGGACAAAAAGTAGTTAGTGGCACAGTAACAGTAGCGGTTGTGTTTGGACCAGACGTATGTAGGGCATGTATGGGAAAAATCTCAGCGAAACAGTTGGCAAAAAATGCCTCCATTGGTGTTGTAGGAAAGGCTGGTGCATCAGTAGGAGGAGCACTCGGTTCGGGAGCAGGACCAATAGGAACGGCAATAGGTAGTATGGTTGGAGGTAGTGTTGCAGGTGCTGCAGCAAAGACAGTAGCTGATAGAGTTGTTGAGGATGATGCTGTAAAATTGTTTAGAATTATGAAAGAAGAGTTTCTTGATATTGTTATGACTTCTTATTTGACACAAAAAGAGTTTGATGAAGTGGCAAAGAATACGATATTTGATAAGAAAAAAATGGGAAAAGAACTTCAGAATATGTATAAAGCATCAAAAAAAGGAAAAGAAAGAGAGTATGCATTTGAGGTTATTAATGAAAAAGTCATTGAAGTGTTGAAGAAGAGAAGAACAATTACCAAAGAAATGTGGGAAGAAGGTCAGGAAAGTATTGCTTAAATCAATTTTGTTGCAACTACATTGTATTATGAATTAAGGCGCAAATAATTTTTACCCCGACACCCATATGTCTAATCTCTTTACTATAATATCTAATATAAAATAAAGATACAAAGGAGATTAGATAATGAAAAATGAGAAAAACATCAATGATGTAAAAGACAGTGTGAACAAGTTTGCACAGGATATGGAAAGCAAACAGTTGGAAATCTCGGGAAAGAAATTCAGTTTTTTGCAGGTAGGATTGATTATTGGAGCAATATTGGAATTAGTATCCTGTTTCTTACCCTTTATAGAAGGTGGTGCATCCATAGGGGGCATTTCTGTTTCCAGCTCAAGTAGTTATTTCAGTAGTGGTGGATTTCATCTTATTGTTTTGCTGGCAGCATTGATTGGAACATGCGTACTTACTTTTATAGGCAAAAAACAAATTGCCATCATTACAGCAATCTTTAATTTTGTATGGATTGCTTATGATGCACTGCTTTCTGGTGGAGAGGCTAGAGAATACATGACAGTGTGTATTGGAGCATACATTATGATGATTGCAGCATTAATTGTACTAGTGATGACGGTGCTTGGATTAGCGAATGATAAAAAACATAATAAGTAAATAAGTCTTTATGTATCTCATGAAGACATCTTTTTCTAAAGTATTTTTGAGGGTGCTGTGGAATGTTCCACAGCATTTTCTCTATGATGAATGCCTAATATAAAATAAGAGTACAAAGGAGATTAGTCAATGAAAAATGCAAAACGCATAAATAATGTAAAAGAGAGTGCGAAGAAATTCGCACAGTACATGGAAGGAAAACAGTTAGAATTGGCAGGGAAAAAGTTTAGTTTCCTGCAGACAGGCTTAATTATATCGGTTATGATAGAATTGATGGCGTGCTTCATGCCATTTAGAGAACGTGACGCATCTATAGGAAGCGTTGCTGTAACTGGTTCAATTCATTATATTAGAGGGCACTACTGGGATATTATTACATTACTCGTTATACTGGTTATAGCTTGCATTTTTTTCTTCATCAATCAAAAGCGATTTTGCATATTCCCGGCAATTTATAACTTTGTAAAGGTTGTCTATGATGCATTGTTTTCCGGTGGCGATGGAAGAAAATATGTTACAGTTTGTATCGGAGCATATATTATGATGATTGCAGCATTAGCAGTATTGGTGATGGCAGTGCTTGTATTTATAAATGATAATAATCGCAGATATAATAATAAAATAAGTTATGAGAGGAAATAGATATGTCAAACTTTATAGAAAAGAAATACAGAGTTCTTGATATTTATCAAAGATTATTATGTGGGGAATATATTTCTGTACAAAAACTTGCAGAAGAATACGAAGTTTCTTCAAAAAGTATCTCTAGAGATATCAATGAACTGAAAAATTTCTTATATGACAGTCAGGATAGAATGGCGGGATGTGAAATATTGTATTCTTATAAAGAGAAAGCGTACTATCTGGAAATGGAGAGTTTTCTATGGAGTAAGGAACTCTTGGCAATACTTAAAATCCTGATTGCAAGCCGTTCACTAAGTGAGGAACAAATGAAACCAATCATACATAAATTGGAATCTTTTGTGTCGGCAAAAGACAAAGCACTTATTCATGAATTAGTTACGAAAGAAATATATCATTATATGCCTGTAGGTGCAGATTGTGAAAATATTTTGGATAATTTGTGGGGGATTTCCCAGTGTATTAAAGAACAAAAAGAAATCACTATCGAATATTATAAAATGGACAGAAGCAGAATTACACGTAAAGTGAAACCATTATCCATTGTTTTTAGTGAGTATTATTTTTATTTGATTGCATCTCATACATTGGATGGAAAAGAAGTGAATCGGTATTACAGAATAGACAGAATTGTTAAATACATAAAACATAGAACTGGATTTCATATAGATTATGCGAATAGATTTGATGAAGGGGAGCTAAAAAATAAAATTCAATATATTAATTTTACATTTTTTTTTTATTATATTATTCT
>CANPET010000192.1 GCA_947573465.1 uncultured Eubacterium sp. | reverse complement strand
TATATCTAATGCTTCGAATAAGGATGGTATCAGAATTGTTCTGGAACTGAGAAAAGGAGCAGATGTTGAAAAGCTCAAGAATATGCTCTATAAGAAGACAAAACTGGAGGATACTTTTGGTGTGAATATGCTTGCCATCGCAGATGGCAGACCAGAGGTTATGGGACTGAAAAAGATTATACAGTATAATGTAGAATTTCAGTATGAACTTGCCACACGTAAGTACACTACACTTTTAAATAAAGCATTAGAACAGAAAGAAGTGAAAGAAGGCCTGATTAAGGCAACCGATGTCATTGATTTGATTATTGAAATTATCAGAGGATGCCAGAGCCAGAAACAAGTAAAAGAATGTCTGGTAAAAGGAAAGACAGATGGTATTAAATTTAAAAATCCAGAGTCAGAGATTCTAGCTGGAAATCTTTGCTTTACAGAGCGTCAGGCTCAGGCAATTCTTGATTTAAGACTTGCCAAGTTGATTGGTCTGGAATTGATGGCGCTGCAAAAAGAATATGAAGAGTTAGTAAATCAGATTGCCGACTATGAGGAAATTCTAAACAGCAAACGTGCCATGACACGTGCCATTAAAAAGGATCTTCAGAACATTAAGAAAGAATACAGCAGAAAGAGACGTACGGTCATTGAAGATGGAAAAGAGGCTGTCTATGATGAAAATGCTTTTGTGGAACAGGAGGTTGTGTTTGTTCAGGACAAGTTTGGATATGCAAAACTTTTAGAGCCGGCTGCATTTGACAGAAATATTGAGTCTGTTACAAGGGATAACAAATATTATTTTAGCTGCATGAATACAGATAGTATCTGTATCTTTACAGATAACGGAAATGTTCATCAGATTAAGGTACATAAAATTCCAACAAAGAAAGTCAGGGAAAAGGGAGTGCCGATTGACAATCTTGGAAATTATTCCAGTCAGGGAGAGAGTATTGTAGCACTGTTGTCCTTTGATATGATAAAGAATAAGAAGTTGCTTTTTACCACGAAAAATGGAATGATTAAACTGGTGGATGGCAATGAGTTTGAGACAAACAGAAAGACTATGGCTGCTACAAAACTGGGAAAAGATGATGAGGTCGTTTCTGTTAAAATAACAAGAGTGTCTGAGAGAGAAGTTGTGGCAGAAGATATGGATATGCCAATTATGCTTTCCGGAGGTTCTGATGAATTTGAACCATTAGATTTTGAACAAATGGAATTTGGCCAGATGGATATGATGACGCCGGATGCACCAGATACAGAACTTCAATATACAAGAGAGATATTAGTACTTCAAACCAATGAGGGAATATTCCTCAGATTTCCAATTAAAGAAGTTCCGGAGATGAAGAAAGCAACATTAGGTGTCAGGGGAATTAAATTGAATCCTAATGATTATGTTTCCAACGTTTACCTTCTTGATGTAGGAGATAACGAGGTGGTAGAATACAAAGGAAAGAAAGTAGAACTTCGCAAGTTAAAGATTGGAAAACGGGGAACAAAAGGAGTAAAGGTAAGACGATAAGTGGCAGGTTTTAGATGAATACTTTATGCAAAGGAACAAATGGAGGGGTATACCTGATATAGGAGGATATATGAGAGTACAGAAGAAAATATTGCAGTACATAATATCTGTGACTATGGTTATGGCTATAGTCTTAGGTTTGTGTGCGAATTTTGCTATAAATAATACAAAAGTTCAAGGGGCAGATGCTTTTGAAACGAGTATAAATGGTTTTCCGGAGAGTTATAAACCGTATCTGAGAACTTTACATAAACAATATCCAAAATGGAAATTTGTTCCTTATAACACAGGCATTAAGTTTAGTACTGCTGTAAAAAATGAATATGAGGATAATAGAAGTCTTATTGAAAAGAGTTTCAGTAAATATCTGAAATCTACAGCTCCGGCAGATTATAGCGTATCCGGTGGATACTATATTCCAAAAGATGGTTCCAGCTGGGTAACTGCGTCAAAAAATGCCATTGCTTATTTTATGGACCCAAGAAATTTTTTGAATAATAAGCATATTTATATGTTTGAGCAGTTATCTTATGATGCTTCCAGTCAGACGCAGGCAGGAGTAGAAGCAATATTGGACAATTCATTTATGCATAATACAGATATTTATTACATAACAAAAGAAGGAAAATATATGCAGGATCCGGCGAAGACAAAGTATTCAGCACAGATTTTGACAGCTGCACAGCAAAGTAAAGTGAGTGCATATTATATTGCATCTAAAATTATTCAGGAAGTTGGAACGAAGAAAAAACCAAATTATTCTAATATGGGGGCCAGTGGCAGTGTTAATGGAGAGTATTCAGAAAAATATAAAGGATATTGGTGCGTATACGAGTTCGAATCCAATTGCTAATGGATTGAAATGGGCAAGTTCTGGTAAAACATATAACAGACCATGGAATACACCGGCTAAGTCTATTAACGGTGGAGCTGTTTATATTGGGGAAAAATATATTAATTGTGGTCAGGATACGACTTATTATCAGCGGTTTAATGTAAATAAAAATTCTCAGTATGGTTTGTACCAGCATCAGTATATGACAAATGTTTATGGTGCGGCTTCAGAGGCAGCAATCACCAGTGATGCGTATTTGGAACTGGGAATCGCAAATCATGCAAAAACATTTGTGATTCCGGTATATAATAGCATGCCTTCTGAAAAGGCAAAGGTTACGATAGGAAATCAATCAAAGAATGGATATATTATATCCAATGTTAATTTAAGAAAAGGTCCCGGAACGACATATAAAACGGTGATGACATTAAATAAGAACGACCAGGTCACTGTACAAAAAGGCACTATGACGGATATGGACTTTAATACTACCTGGTTAAGTAACCCTTACTGGTATCAGGTAAAAGGAACAAAAAATGGAAAGGCATTTACAGGATATGTGTCTGCTGCATATGTAAATCTTTATAAAGAAAAAGATATTGCAAAAGGAGCAAAAATAAAACTTCCTGTATCAGTGACATCCGGACATACTGTTTATTATGTTTCGGATAACCCTGCGGTAGCGTCCGTTGATTCTTCTGGAAACATTACAGGAGTAAATGGAGGAACAACAACAATCCGGGCATATACAGCCAATGGTGGTATAAGTGCGGCTACAGTTGAGGTAAGCGATCTCTCAGCTCCGAAGAAACCTGTGATTCAGGCAAAATCTAAAAATTATAATTCAGTAAAAATACAGTGGAGTCAGGAAGCAGGAGTTACCGGATATTATTTATACAAAAAAAATGCAGATGGAAAATATAAAATTATTGCAAAACCAAATGGAACGACTTATAGTTATACTGATACAAAACTAGTTACAGGGCAGTCTTATAGTTATAAAGTAAAAGCCTATAAAACCATTAATGGCAAGAAGTATAAGAGTCCAAGGTCTAAAGCCGTCAGTGTAAAACCAGTTCCAGGAAAACCTAAAAAACCGATACTTGCAAAGGTGGGAAGAAAAATTACAGTATCCTGGAATACGATAAAAGGGGCAAGTGGATATGTTTTATATAGAAGTACAAGTAAAAATGGTACGTTTAAAAAGAAGAAAACCTTGAAAGGAAAGGGGGCAGTATCCTTTTCAGATAAAAAGGTAGTCACAGGTAAAACATATTACTATAAGGTAGTTGCATATAGAAAAGTATCAGGAAACAAAATATTCGGAAAAGAATCTGCGAAGGCTCATATAAAAAAATAAAAGTGTGCCGATAGTTAGGAGGCAAGATGATTAATTTTATTGTATGTGGATTAGAAGATATATTTATAAAGGACGGAATTAAAGAAGTACCGGAAGATACGATTGAATTGATTTCCAGACTACAGCAGGAAAATATTAAGTTTGCAGTTGCAACAGGACTTAATTATGATTCCATAAAGTCTCTATTTGGAAAAGTAAAAAATGACATTATATATATTTGTAATGATGGTGGAACGATTATATATCAGGACAAAATAATCAGCAAAACACCGATTGACAGGCTGGTATGTTTTGATGTTGTGGCAGAAATGGAAAAAGAAGAATATGCAGATGACATCAGGTTATT
>CANPET010000191.1 GCA_947573465.1 uncultured Eubacterium sp. | reverse complement strand
CTGCGGCAGGGTCAGACGCAAGAATGAATGGTTGTGAACTTCCGGTGGTAATTAATTCCGGCAGTGGTAATCAAGGAATTACAGCATCTGTACCAGTGATTATTTATGCAAAGCAGAGAAATGTTACAGAAGAAAAATTATACCGTGCATTGGTGATATCTAATTTAGTTACTATCCATTTGAAAACAGGAATTGGAAGTTTGTCTGCATATTGTGGAGCAACAAGTGCGGGATGTGGTGCCGGAGCAGGAATCAGTTATTTATATGGAGGGGGATATGATGAAATAGCACATACAATTGTCAATGCATTGGCGATAAATTCCGGTATGTTGTGTGATGGAGCAAAGTCCAGTTGTGCGGCAAAGATTGCATCGGCAGTAGAAGCAGGCTTACTGGGGATGCAAATGAATATTCATGACAGCCAGTTTTATGATGGAGATGGTATTATAGTAAAAGGAGTGGAAAATAATATTAAGACAGTAAGTATGATTGCCAGAGAGGGAATGCGTCAGACAGATGAGAAGATTATTCATCATATGATTGATAAAGATGTGGTATCCGAATAAACATAAAAAAAAGCCAAATAGGCAAAAATAATGTTGAAGATTATACTTTTTTGCTATGATATATAGATATAGTATATTATTAATTTATTAAAGAGCGAGGTGCGGGTGCATATGAGAAGACTGAAAAAGGGGAGTATACTGATGTTGGTAAGCTTATTGTGTCTGTTAGCAGGATGTTCCCAAAAGAATGAAAGTAAGGAAAGTACATCCTTAACAGATTCAGAGGTTACGTCGACAGAGATGAGAGCGGAGGAAACGACGACTGCAGAAAAAAATGCAGTAACACCTTCAAAAGGAAAAAGTAATTATAAAGATAAAGGAAAAACAAAAGTTTTAGGAATGAAAAAAACACAGGATTTCCTAATAAAGATGACAGACAAGTATACATTTAGAGATCCATCCTATATAGACTTTGATACCAGATATGTTTTGTATGGCGGACCAAAATGTAATATGGCAAGGCAGGGAAGTTCTAAAGGAAATAAATGTATTGGCGCCTATGAAATATTATATGCAAAGAACAATAAGGCAGCAGGTGAGTTTAAGTTCTATGTTATGGCTGATGAGAATGAAGCGAAAGCAACATATCAGGAATTCAGCAAAGCATATAAGAATGATAAAAATACAAAATGTGTCAGGGAAAAAGATGTTATATATATATATTCTACAGGAGATTATGTTCAAAGGACTTATATTCAGCTGTATGCTGATTATGGAACTATTTCTGAGGCAACGCCTGAAGCATATTTGGGAATGCAGTTCTTTTTCAGAGGGATGAGAGTGTATGAATACAATGGATCTAGTACAGATAAAAAAGCGGGAAAGATTAAAACAGTAAAAAAAGTAACTACAAAAAAGAAAAAGAATAGCAGCAAAAAAAATACAAAAAAGAAATACCAGAAGAAAAATAAAAAGAAAAAGAAAAAACAGAATGCATCTAATGCAGTAAGTAAGAATAAAAAAGATTTTTATATTAAAGCAGATGGATACATATTTAAAGATCCGGCAGGCTTGAAGTTTGATACAAGATATGCATTGTTTGGCGGAATGAAGTGTGAAGGTGTCAAGGTTGTAAGAGGTCAGGGGTTTGATGTAAAGGAAGTATATGTGGTTCTGTATGTAAAAGATAATAAACCGGTGAGAGAATACAGAATTTATGTGACCAAGGATGCAACAGAAGCAAAGAAGATGTCTAAACTTTATACTGGAAAGGTTTATCAGAATGTTCTTGTTAAGGAAAGCAGCGCAAAGGACATTGAACAATTTATTGAGTATTATGTAAAATATGGTGGCATGAAAAAAAGTACATTGCAGGCATATGTGCAATTTATGCTGGATAACGAAAATTATACAGTTTACAAGATGCAAGAAAGTAAAGATGAATCCAATAATTCCGGTGGAAATACGAATGAAGGTCAGAATACAGAAACTGAAAAACCGACAGAAAATGAAAATCCGGGAGATAGTGTTCTGCCAAAAACAGTTGAGGGAACAACAAAAGAGAATAGTTTTGATGTGGTGATTCATACAGATTTTGTGTTTACGAATCCGGAAAATATAGATTTTGACACAAGATATGTTTTACATGGAAATGAGAATTGCCAATATGCAAAACAGTATGAGGCTTTGGAATTTTATGAAATCATGTATTCCAAAGAGAACAAAGTTGTTGCAGAGTATAAATGTTTTGTTGCAGACAGTGAAGAAAAAGCAAAAAAATTAAAAGAGCAGTTTTCAGAATATTATGGAGAGGATGTTTTGCTTCATGGTAGAGTTGTAATAATCCATATGGATGGTTCCTATACTCAGGAGACGATAGATTTATATGGAAAGATGGGAATTTGTGAGGCAACGCCAAAAGCATATTTAGAGAGAATGTTTCTTCCATATGCGATGACAGAATGTAAAAAAGAACAAAATAAAGCAGAGTAAAGAGGAGAGAGAAAATTATGAGAAAGATTATTTGTTTATTAATGTGTATCGTTTTAGGAATGGCAATGATAGGATGTGGCGCTTCTGATAATAAGAAAGCAGAAAAGAATGAAACAAAGGCATCATCAGAGACAAAAGAAAATGTTGCGAAAGAGAATTTTAGCATTAAAATGAGTGATAAATATACGTTTACAGATCCAAAAGATTTAGATTTTGATAACCGTTATGTTCTATCAGGAGATAAGAACAGCAAACTACTCAGTGATATGTCAAACATGGGTTATGAGGCAACAAATATATATGAGATATTGTACGTAAAGGGAGATAAGGCAGTAGCTGAGTATCAATATTTTGTATGTAAGAATGAACAGTCAGCAAAGGACTTGGAAGAATTTTATTCTTCACAGGGGCAGAAGGTGACAAGAGAGGAAAGTGTACTCTATGCATATACAGAGGGTGAGGTAGTACAGGCAAATATTACAATGTACGCTTCTTTGGGAAATATGAAAGAAGAGACACCGGCGGCTTACATTACCTTTCTGCAGAACTTTCAAGGACTTGTCAAATATTAAAATTTCACAGCGGCAGGCAGGAAAGCCTGTCGTTTTGTTTGAAAATATCAGTTAGAGCTGCCGGTGGGATTGCCGGCATGAGAGGAGCTTTGTGTGAAGAAAGAAAAAGTACATAAGGAAAAAAAGTCGAGTGTCTGGAAAGACTTTTTGTTTGTTTTAAAAAGAATACATCTGCCATGGATATGGATTACGTTAGCATTTTTATGTAATATGGCATATAGTAAAGTGACGTTAAACCTTCCAACTACTACGGCAGGACTTTTAAGTGGTAATTTAAGTCATAAGGTTATTTTGGATGCCATAATGTTCTATGTAACATATACGGTTGTGTTGTGTCTGGACACAGCACTTCGTTCTCCGGCAAGACATATTGCAGCGAGGAATACCAGACGTGTTTTATGGAAACACATGATGCACACCAAGATGGAATATTTTGATAAAAATAATCCACAGGAGACAATGAGTACGATTACGAATGATACTACTACAGCAATGATGAATTTAACCATGTTTCTGGTATCTTTTATACCGGGAATTTACTATGCAGTTGCAGCACTAAAAACAATTTATACATACAATATCTGGTTGATGGTATCAGTATTTATGTTATTGCCGTTAAAACTGCTTTATATGGTATTCATAGGAAAAAGAAACTATAGAACACAGGCAGGATTGTTTCGTGAGATTGGAAGTCTGACAGCTTATCTTACAGAGCGTGTGAGAAACCTGAATTTAATAAAAACTTATACCAATGAAAAAAAGGAATTGGAAAATGGGGGAGAAGTGGCACATAAACTGTTTCATGCGAATATGAAAGTGACAAAGTTAGAGTGTCTTACAACTGCATTATCTACAGTAATTGGGTTGGTTCAGACAATGATCGTTATGGTATTTGGTGTAGTTATGTTAAAAAAAGGAGTAATTAATATTCAGCAATGGGTAGCCTTTTATATGTTTTCAGGTACTTTATCGAATTCTTTTTCGACACTTATCAATTATTGGATTGATATAAAATCCATTCAGGGAGCGTTGGCGAGA
>CANPET010000190.1 GCA_947573465.1 uncultured Eubacterium sp. | reverse complement strand
TACGACAAAAGTAAATTACCATTCTGCTTGGATTGAGGCTGAATTGAATAATGGAAAGAAAGTTTATACTCCGACAGTAAAATTTGGTGTTACTAAAAAAGGTTTATGTGTTAATGATGGAATGGGAAGAAATCTTGATCCTGTATCTATGAATATGGGATGGTATTATACGTGGGGAACAACCCCTTTTTCATACACTACATATTCTAAGATAGAGTTTGTACCAATGATTTGGGGAACTGGAAGTGAAGGAAGTATATCTTCTGTTGCAAAAAAGAATTATAAATACTTGTTAGCATACAATGAGCCGGATATGCCTATGCGAGATCAATATGGAAACTATATTGGTGGCAGCAATGTCAATGTGAACACGGCAATTGCTAATTGGAATAAGTTTTTAGGAAACAGTTATCATTTATGTGCACCGGCACCGGCACTTAGTCCATCATGGAATAGTGGAACATGGTTCCGTACATTTATGAGTAAAATTGATACAAATACAATTGATGTTATTCCGCTACATTGTTATTACGATAGTTATGGTGGGGCAGCTGGAGCAAACACATTCTTGAAAGAAGTTGTTGATGCGACTTGGGAGATGTATCATAAGCCAATTTGGATTACAGAGTTTGCTGTAAGTAAATTTAAATTTAATGATACAAGTAAGAGAAGGTCAGTTGAAGAATTCTTGAAAACTGCTATTGAAGGATTGAATAGTAGAGATTATGTTGAAAGATATTCATGGTTTTCATTTGGTGTAAGCAGTGAGAATGGAGCTTCTGCATTATGGTATACAAATGGTGTATTGACTGATTTAGGAAATACTTATGCAACGTACGGTAATCCTACTACAGAGTATAAAGTAGGAAATGTAGTAAATCCTTATAAACCATCACAGCCATCTAATACAACAAATGTTACGAAAGTAACAAAACCTGCTAAAGTAAAAATAAAATCCGTGAAAAATCTAAAAGGAAAAAAGATAAAACTGACTTTAAAAAAAGTTAAAGGAGCAGTTGGATATCAGGTCAAAATTGCTGAAAATAAGAGATTTAATGGATATTGGAATAAAAATATAAAGAAAACATCTTATACATTTAAAAAGTTAGATAAAAATACACGTTATTATTTTAAGGTCAGAGCTTACGTAAAAGATGGAAGCAAAAAACTTTATGGTGCGTGGAGTAAGGCGAAAAATGTAAAGGTGAAAAAATAATATTTTTATAGAGGAGAAAAGGGTTGTAAAAGACCCTTTTCTTTTGCTATATTAGACAGGAGAAATATAGATAGGAATGGATAGAGCATGAGGAAAATAAAAAGAAATAAATTAGTAGTGATGCTTGCAGCATTAATAATAGTGGTGAGTTTGATTGGTACGACAGTAGCGGTAAATATATCAAAGAATAATCGTATATCAAAAATTAATCAATTAAAAGATCAATGGAAGAAAGAGGCTTTGATTTCCCCTGCAAAACTTAGTTTACAACCGGCTGGTTACATTACTATAGAGTGGAATTCTGCAGAGAAAATGGATGATGTAGATTCTTATGAAATTTATGTGGATAATAAAAAAGAAGGAGAAGTTGAGGGAAATAAAACAACCTTTGAATATTATACTACTAAGGTTTCAAGTCATGAAGTTTTTGTAAAAGCAAATTTGAAACATGGAAGTGAAATTTATTCAGATATATTTTATTTTTATGTAAATAAAAAAGGGTTTTGTATGAATACAGATATGGCATCAAATGTAAATGCTGACGATTGGAATGTTTCATGGTATTATAATTGGAGTTTAAGTAAACATCATTATACTTCTTTCCAAAAACTACAATTTGTTCCAATGTTTTGGACAACAATGCCTACGGATAAAAATGAGGTAGAGGTGCTTCCAAAACGAGGATATAAATATCTGCTAACCTATAATGAACCTGACAGACCTGATCAGGCAAATATTTCGGTGGATACTGCGATAGAAGGAATGAAACCATTGTTAAACAAGGGAATACGTGTGGGAAGTCCTGCAGTGTCTATATGGCCATCCATTTCTACAGACTGGTTTCAGCCTTTTATGAAAAAAATGAAAGAAAACAAGATGGA
Source organism: uncultured Eubacterium sp. (assembly GCA_947573465.1). GTDB lineage: Bacteria > Bacillota > Clostridia > Lachnospirales > Lachnospiraceae > Eubacterium_G. Next base: position 2,019 of record CANPET010000190.1, on the reverse strand, counting down.
TGTTGACTTTATTGCGTTACATCATTATTGGAACTGGCATACAAAAGAGGGAGCGGAAGCGTTTTTGAAAATCGTGGATGAGTCATGGGAAATGTATCACAAACCAATATGGATTACAGAGTTTGCATTGAGTGGTGTTCCAGATTGGACAAAACAGACAAGGCAGTCAGCCATTAATTATATGAAAATAGTTTTACCAGAGTTAGATAAGCGCGATTATGTAGAACGATATTCTTGGTTTTCCTTTAGCAAATCTGACTTTAAAAATAGTGGTTCAGCATTATTAGATACTTATACAGGAAAATTAACCGGTTTAGGAAAGTTATATCAGAAATTGGGAATTCCAGAGGGGTATCAAGATAAGAAGCAAGTTGAGCAGAAGGATAATATAAAAAAGGATATTGTTAAATAATTTATTAAACAGATTACAAAAAGGTGTTTTAGTAAAGTGATTTAGAGTGAAATATTTATATTATAAAGTGAAAAATACTGAGCAAAAGAAAATATTATGAATATAATATTGTTATAAAATGTATTAAAGTGTTGGGTTGACACTATGTATGGGCAGTGTTATTATATATATATAGTTAAATAATAGTAGAGGTTGCACTACTTATTAGTAGGATATAGGATGTCCCGGAGACAGATGACTATATTTGAAAGGAAGGGGTGCCGAAGGAGAAGTTACCGGAATACCGATCCTGGGCATATAGTTAACAGCTATATGACTGTCGTCGATTCGTAATCATTCAGCTAGATGGACGGAGTGTTACATAATTGATGGAGAGCTACTTATAAGTATTAAATAGAATTCTTATAAGGAGCTTATGCGTAAGCTCCTTTTACTATGTTAACGAAAATACATATTTTTAGGAGGAAGAGTAAAATGTCAATTTTTACAGGTGCAGGTGTAGCAATTATTACACCATTTAATAAGGATGGTTCAATTAATTTTGATGCTTTTGGAAAGATTATTGAAGATCAGATTGCGGGCAGTACAGATGCAATTATTGTATGTGGAACGACTGGAGAATCTTCTACAATGAATGATGAAGAGCATATAGCGACAATTAAATATTGTGTTGATAAGGTTGCAGGACGTGTACCGGTTATTGCAGGTACTGGTTCAAATTGTACTAGAGAAGCTGTAAATATGTCAGCAAAAGCAGAGGAAGCAGGAGCAGATGGACTTCTGTGTGTAACGCCATATTATAATAAATGTACACAGGAAGGATTGTACCAGTATTATAAAGCGATTTCTGATGCGGTTAATATTCCAATTATTATGTATAATATACCAGGTAGAACAGGTACAACAATACAGCCGGAAACAGCAGTAAGAATTGCAAAAGAAGTAAAAAATGTAGTGGCAATTAAAGAGGCATCAGGAAATATTTCAGCTGTAGCAAAATTAGCAGCACTGGCAGATGGATGCATTGATATTTATTCAGGAAATGATGATCAGGTATTACCTTTATTATCACTTGGTGGAATAGGTGTAATATCTGTATGGTCACACGTTGCACCAAAAAAAGTGCATGATATGGTTTATGCATTTTTAGAGGGAGATGTAGAAACTGCTACAAAACTTCAGTTAGAGGCAATTGATGTGATTGATGCGTTATTCTGTGAAGTAAACCCTATTCCGGTAAAAGCAGCAATGAATATGTTGGGATATGATGCCGGAATCGTAAGAGCTCCACTTACGGAACTTACAGATGCTCATAAAGAAGTGTTAAGAAAAGCATTAGAAAACTATGGTGTTTTATAAGATTACAATGAAAGATTAAAATGTTTTTAAGAACATTTAGAGGAAAAGGGACAGCACGAATTTTTATGAGATTATAGAATTAATGTCCTTATGACTCACAAGGAGGAAACAATGGTTAATATAATTATGCATGGATGTAATGGCAAGATGGGAAGAGTTATTACAGACCTTGTAAGTAAAGATGAGAATGTACAGATTGTAGCAGGAGTTGATGCTTATACAGAAGTGCCCAATGAATATCCGGTATT
>CANPET010000189.1 GCA_947573465.1 uncultured Eubacterium sp. | reverse complement strand
CGGGGGCTGATTGAGCAACCATCATATAATTGTTATTCGAGGCTAAATTAATATCTTTAAAGAAGGAGATGTTTATGGCAAAGTATCTTGTGATTGTGGAATCACCAGCGAAGGTAAAAACGATTAAGAAATTTTTAGGTTCTAATTATGAAGTGGTAGCTTCAAACGGACATGTAAGGGACATGCCTAAGAGTTCAATGGGAATTGACTTTGAAAATGATTATGAGCCAAAATATATTACTATCAGAGGTAAGGGAGAAAAACTGGCGGAATTACGCCGGTATGTTAAGAAGGCTGATAAAGTTTATCTGGCGACTGACCCGGACCGTGAGGGAGAGGCAATTTCATGGCATCTTGCAAATTCTTTGAAATTGGAGAATAAGAAGACAGCAAGAATTACGTTTAATGAAATCACAAAGCCGGCTGTTAAGGAATCTTTAAAGAATCCAAGAGAGATTGATATGGACTTGGTTGATGCCCAGCAGGCAAGACGTGTTATTGACAGAATGGTGGGATATAGTATCAGTCCGCTGCTTTGGCAGAAAATAAAGAGAGGACTTAGTGCAGGACGTGTTCAATCCGTTGCACTTCGTATGCTGTGTGACAGAGAGGAAGAAATTAATGCATTTATTCCAAAGGAATATTGGGATATGGATGCAGTTTTAAAATTTAAGAATAAAGAATTTACGGTAAGTTTCTATGGTGATAAGAAAGGAAAAATAGAGATTACCGGTAAGGAACAGCTGGATAAGATTATTGAAGAATTAAAAGGCAGTAAATTTAGTGTAAATGATATTAAAAAAGGAAGCAGAACAAGAAAAGCACCAATCCCATTTACAACAAGTACGATGCAGCAGGAGGCTTCCAAGGCGCTGAATTATTCAACGCAAAAAACAATGCGTATCGCACAGCAGTTGTATGAAGGTGTCGAAATTAAAGGTCGTGGAAGCATTGGTTTGATTACTTATCTTCGTACAGATTCTACTAGAGTTTCAGAAACGGCAGAGGCACAGGTTAAGGAATTTATCGAAGAAAATTATGGTATAGATTATATGACAAAAGAGGTTAATGCAAAGAAGGTCTCTAAAAAAAAACAGGATGCACATGAAGCTATCAGACCGACAGATGTTACATTGACACCTGATAAGGTAAAAGCACAGCTTCCAAGAGACCAGTTCAGACTGTATCAGTTAATATGGAAAAGATTTGTTGCCAGTCGTATGGGAAATGCCGTATATGATACATTTAATGTGAAAATCGGTGCCAAGGATTATGTATTTAATGCATCTACATCAAAAATTAATTTTGATGGTTTTATGAAAATTTATACAGATAGTGACAATGAAAAGGTTGTGACGAACAATACGATTGCAAAATTGGAAAAAGATTGTGAATTAGAGTTTGTTAAATTTGAGGAGAATCAGCATTTTACTCAACCTCCAGCTCATTTTACAGAGGCAGCGTTAGTAAAGGCTATGGAAGAACAGGGAATCGGTCGTCCAAGTACTTATGCTCCAACAATCAGTACGATTGTCGGAAGAAGATATGTGACAAGAGAAAAGAAAAATCTTTATGTTACAGAATTAGGTGAGGCAGTAAATAATGTGATGAAGACAGCATTTAAGGTAATTGTCGATACAGAGTTTACCGCAAATATGGAATCTCTTCTCGACTCTGTGGAAGAGGGAGAAGTAGAGTGGAAGACCATTATCAGAAATTTCTATCCGGATCTTGATCTTATGGTAAAAGATGCTGAACAGAAATTGGAAAAGATTCAGATTGCAGATGAAGAGTCTGATGAAATCTGCGAAGAGTGCGGAAGAAGAATGGTTATTAAATATGGTCCGCATGGTAAGTTTCTTGCATGTCCGGGATTCCCGGAATGTAGAAATACAAAGCCATATCTTGAAAAAGTAGGTGTACCTTGTCCGAAGTGTGGCAAAGATGTGGTGTATCGTATGACGAAAAAGGGACGTAGATATTATGGTTGTATCGATGGCCCGGAATGTGACTTTATGTCATGGCAGAAACCTTCTACAGAAAAATGTCCACAATGTGGCGGTTATATGGTAGAAAAAGGAAATAAGCTGGCATGTGCAGATGTAGAATGCGGATTTGTGCGAAGTAAAGAGCAAGGCAAGTAGAAATAAAAAGTCAGACCAGTGCGAAGCACTGGCAAAAAGAATGAGAGCAGAAGTCAAAAGTTTACTTTTGAATCTGGTCTCATTTCTTTTTGATGGATGGTATGCGTTAGCATACTGTTCTGACTTTTTATGACCAGACTTATCCTGCGAGTACCGCGACAGAGCCTGAAAATCGTTTTGTGATTTTCAGGCTCTGTGTTTTCCGATATATTGTAACTACAGCCATCAGTTCAAAGCCTTTACATGTATAATTTCATCTTTGCTCAAATATACGTGTAAATTTCTTTGGTATTTCATTGAAATCCTAAGAATTTTACATGTATGATTTCACTTTTCTCCAAATCTACGTGTAATTTTCTTCTGCACTTTTAGGAAAATCCATCAAATTTACATGTGATTTATTTGTTTTTATATTAATCTACGTGTAATTGCCCAATTAGGATTAATTGCGTGGTGTCAGAAACTTTTCCCGTTTGTTTTGTTTATTATATAAAAGTAAATTCAATATTTACTTTGGAGATAGAGAAACATATAATAAAGAATAGTATCAATTAAAAAAATATATTACAAAGCAATACAAATTTTTGGAGGAGATTTATGAAAATAATAGCGATTATATTGTCCATTATTGTGGCAATCGTTGTGGCAGCTAGATTTATTTATAATGAACATAAAATGATGAATAAAGTAAAAGAGAAAGTGAAATTTAGTGCACAGGATAGGGTTATGGAATTTATCTGGGCAGCAATTTTGGTAGTTATCGTTATTGTTTTAGTCCTGAGTTTGGAATAAGATTAGAGGAAGAGGCTTTAGTGAAATCTGAAATGCTGTATAGTAGTGTTGATAAAGATAGTTATACAAGATAAACAGGTAGGGTGAATAGTTGTTTAAGAAATCAAAAGAGATAAGTGAAAAGATAAACGAAAATCTTTCTAGACACTATATGAAAAAAATAGAAGAACATTTAGAGCAAAACAATTCAGAACAATATGAGAATGATACGGCTGAAGATAGTTTGGAAGAAATAACAAAAATTCTTGAAGAGGATGAATATCAGCCAGTGGGAATGGTTGTTTTTGAAAGTCTTGGATTATGTGCTCCTTTGTTTTGGCTTGTTTATAATTGTGTCATGGAAGCGTGGAGTAAACTGGTGTTTAATATTCCCCTTGCCATTGTGGGAGGAATTTTATTAATTGTAGTTTGGAAAAATTATTTCAAAAAAAGAAATGAAAACAAAACACTTCAAAAAGAAAAAAATAGAGGAAGTTTATTACTTTTACTGCTTATTATTATAGGCGTTGCATTTTGGCTTATATTAGCTGTAGGTATGTCAGAAATTCAAGAATATATATTTGCAGAAAAGGGATGGCTATTTTATGCAAATAGTAACTTAAGTATATGGCTCTTTATTATTCTTGATGTTGCTATAGTTTGCGCGATTATTTTTCTTATACTCGAGAAGTTCAGTAAAAATTCAGAGTGGGAATTAGGCAGTATAAAATTTATAAAAAAACATTGGAAAACAATTGGTATTATTGTGATAATAATTTCTTATATTGCAATTACAGGGGTGACCTTTGTAACAGAAGATAAAATTGTCTATCGCAATTGGCTTCATCCTATGGGAGTTACGTATTCCTATGAAGATGTAACAGAAGTGAAGACAGGATACAAAGGAGGAATTGGCAGTTCTAAAGGTGATTTTTATTATAAAGCGCGCTTTGACGGAAGATGGATTAGTTTCAGTGAAACTAATCCAAATGAAAAGGTGAAAAGGTATAACGATACATATATGGAAATAGAAGCGTTTGATAAACAATTAATGAAATATCATCCAAAGAAACAAAGTAGTCATAAAAATGAAAAGAACGCGGATTTGGAGCAAGTGTATATTGATAGATTCAATCGGATTATTGACAATAAGTAATTAGGGTCACTTGTAAAAGTAAATTCCACTGTGTAAGATTAAATTCCATCTTGTAGG
>CANPET010000188.1 GCA_947573465.1 uncultured Eubacterium sp. | reverse complement strand
ATCATCAGAGAATTAATTTTACAATATCCGGATATGGATTATTCAAATAAAGAAGATTTCATATGTGTATTGCAAGAGATATATTTGTACTCAAAAATACCATTTATTTTTATTATAGATGAATGGGATTGCATTTTTAGAGAGAGTAAGGATAGCGTCGAATCTCAGAAACAATATTTGGATTTTTTAAGAAACTTGTTAAAAGATAAGAGCTATGTGGGGCTTGCTTATATGACAGGTATTTTACCAATTAAGAAGTATGGTACACATTCAGCATTAAATATGTTTGATGAGTTTTCTATGACATATCCAAGAGAATTTGATAAATATATCGGTTTTACTGAGGATGAAGTGAAGACTTTGTGTGAAAGATATCATCGGAATTTTGACGAAATGAAATTGTGGTATGATGGATATAATTTTTCAGAAAATGTTCACATTTATAATCCTAAATCGGTAGTTGATTCGGTGCTTACAGGAGATTTCAGAAGTTTTTGGGTAAGTACGGAAACTTATGAGGCATTAAAGCTGTATATCGATATGGATATGGACGGATTAAAAGAATCAATTGTTGGAATGCTGGGCGGATTGACACAAAAGATAGATCCGGAATCTTTTTCTAATGATATGACTTCGCTGAAAACGAAAGATGATGTTCTTACGCTGCTTGTGCATTTAGGATATCTGGCATATGATGTGGATAATAGTGAAGTATCAATACCGAATATGGAAATTCAGGCAGAGTTTGTAAGAGCGATGAAAGATAAAAAATGGGATAGAATTGAAGTGGGATAAGACAGTGGAAGCAGCGATTGAGCAGATTAAGCAAAAAAGATACACTGGTGTACTGAAAGAGTTTTCGGGAGACGTGATTATGGTTGGAATCAACTATGATAAGAAAAGTAAAAGACATGAGTGTGAAATAGAGAGACTGATAAAATAATGGCGAAGGAGTTTACAAAAGAATAAAATGAGTAATATTGAAAAGAAAGTTGTGGAGTCGCTTTTTTCCATGCAGGATTTAGATTACAAAGCATTCCATGCAAAGCTTATACCAAATGTGAAAGAAGAAACAATTATTGGCGTAAGAACGCCGGAACTTAGAAAATATGCAAAAGAGTTTTCAAAAACAGAGGGGGCAAAAGAGTTTATAAAGATGCTTCCTCACAAATATTATGAAGAAAATAATTTACATGCTTTTATATTAGAACAAATAAAAGATTATGATGAGTGTATTACAGAAGTAGAACGATTTTTACCATATGTAGATAATTGGGCAACTTGTGATATGATGGCACCAAAAGTATTTAAAAAGCATTTTCCAGAACTTTTAGAAAAGATAAAAGTTTGGATAAAGTCTGATGATACATATACTGTACGCTTTGCCATTGGAATGTTAATGAAGTACTTTTTAGATGATGAATTTGATATCGCATATCCTGAAATGGTAGCTGGAGTTCAATCCGATGAATATTACATCAATATGATGATTGCATGGTATTTTGCAACAGCGTTGGCAAAGCAATATGACAGTATCCTGCCATTTATCGAAAACAAAGAGCTTGAGACCTGGACACATAACAAAGCAATACAAAAGGCAATTGAGAGCAGAAGAGTATCCCAGGAGCAAAAAGACTATTTAAGAACACTAAAAATAAAATAAATATTTATTTGGTAGAGAATAATCTCCTACAAAATGTAAAAACTGTAATTAAACGTTAATGCATTTGTAGGAGGTTTTTTATGGAACAAAATAAAAAGAAAGAAAAAAAGAAGAATGAGATGCCAATGGGATTAGGATTTGGTTTAGCTGGGAACGAAGAAGCAATGCAGCATTTTTCAAATTTGTCAGATACAGAAAAGAAACAGGTAATTGAAGCAGCAAGAAAAGTACAGTCTAAAAAGGAAATGAATAGCCTGATACAGGATATTGCGAAAATGTAACAAAAATAATATGTTGACAAAACAAGCAAGAAGTGATATTATCGAACTGCAAAAAACTGTTCTAATTATAAAATTTTGTTGTAATTGATTACATTTGTGGATATAATGTATATATAAATGATGCTTAGTTGAGTGATTGATATAAACATCAGAGTGGTCGGAATGGAGACCTTAAACCCATGTCGACTGTAGAGACAACTACTAAAAACACTTGGGGAATGGTTTAGCCATTCCCTTTTTCTGTTATTAGGGGAATAACTATATGGACAAGATAAGTTTCAGAGAACGAGTGAGAAATGTTTCTGTGGAAAATGCTAAAAAATATAAAGAAACATTTATTGATTATGAATATTTAATTTTTTCAAAGAAATTTAAATATAAAGATTATTATATTATAAAATCTGATACCAACAATTATTTACATTTAATTGGAGTTAATACAAAATTATCTCCAAAAGAATTTTATGATAAATGTATAAATGAAAAATTAGAGATAAACGATTTTGATTTTATTAAACGAAATAAGTCTGAAAAATCTGTAAAAGGTTCAGTAAGAGAAAAGATTGGAATATTACCGGAAATGTCAAAAATATTTAATGATAAAATTACAGTTGAAGAAAAATATAAACATAATAAGATTGAATGTGTTTTTGCAACGTCAGATAAAAAGTTAACATTAGGTTTTGCAGAATCAGGGCGTCCTAAGACTCTTCTAAAAGGAAATAAATTACATAGTGAAAATGAACAAAATGTTGACTTGATATTACGAAGAAGAAGAGGGGAGAAAAAGTTTAATAAAGTAATGTATGGTGATGTGTCTATTGTGAAAGAAAACAAAAAAATTAGACAGCTCGTATATGAATAAAATAAACAAACAGAGCAAAATTTCTTAGTAAACCTATTAATAGATTTTTAAAAGAAAATTGCTCTGTTTTATTAATTATTCTTTTAATCTTTTATTTGCTGTTGCCAGCATCAATTTAATTCGATTCAGCTGATTTACTTCGCTGGCACCGGGGTCATAATCTACAACTACAATATTGGCTTCCGGATACATAGCGCGTAGTTTTTTAATAACACCCTTACCTACAATGTGGTTCGGTAAACATGCAAATGGCTGTGCACAGACGATATTAGGAACACCGTCATGAATTAAGTGAAGCATCTCTCCAGTCAGGAACCATCCTTCTCCGGTCTGATTACCAATCGAAACTACTTTTTCAGCCATTTCGCTCATTTCCCAGATATCTGAGGTAGGAGTGAAGTGCCTACTCTTAATTAGAGCTTTTTTGGCTGAATTTCGCATCCATTCGATTGCTTTAATTCCAAGATTATTAATGCGGACTGATTTCTTATCAAATCCAAGATTTTCGTGCTTAAATGTAGCATTTCTAAATCCATATAGGAAGAAATCTACCAAATCAGGCATAACCGCTTCGGCACCTTCTGCCTCTAAAAGTTTTACTAAGTCGTTGTTTGCAGTAGGAGAGAACTTAACCAAAATCTCACCAACAATACCAACTCTAGGTTTTTTGATATCTTTTACTGGTATTGCATCAAACGCTTCTACAATTTTTCTCATATTACGTTTAAAGCGTCTGATACCGAATTTCTTATCGGCTAATTGCTTACATAATTTATATTCCCATTTTTTATGAAGTGCATCCGTTTCACCTTCATTTACTTCATATGGTCTGGTGCGATAAACAACTCTCATAAACAAGTCGCCATACATTGCAGCTTGAACAGCTTTGATAGCAAACTTTGGAGTAATCTTAAAGCCACTGTTTTGTTCTAATCCCTGCAGGGAAAGAGAGAGTACAGGGATATGTCCCATACCTGCTTTTTCCAAAGCTCTTCTGATAAAACCGATATAGTTTGTGGCACGGCAGCCACCACCGGTCTGTGTAATAATAACCGCTGTCTTATTTAAATCATATTTACCGGAGAGCAGAGCTTCCATAATCTGCCCGACAACAATCAGGGAAGGATAACATGCATCATTATTTACATATTTTAATCCCATATCAACACAGGATTTTTTACTTTCCATAATTTCAAAGTTGTAGCCGCAGGAATTGAGTGCTGACTGTAGCATTTTGAAATGAATTGGGCTCATCTGTGGTGTCAGAATAGTATATTTATCATCATACATCTGCTTTGTGAACTCCACCTTATTAATAGAAGAAGGCTGGATATAGCGCTCAAATTTATTTTCGGAGCGTACACTGATTGCAGCAAGCAATGAACGAATACGAA
>CANPET010000187.1 GCA_947573465.1 uncultured Eubacterium sp. | reverse complement strand
CATAAAAGTGGTTTGATGGGTGAAGACCCAAATGGAATACCAAATAATCTGATGCCATATGTAATGAAGGTTGCTATTGGAGAACTACCACAAGTGAATGTTTTTGGAGACGATTATCCAACACCTGATGGTACAGGCGTGAGGGATTATATTCATGTAGTCGATTTGGCAGTAGGACATGTGAAAGCAGTTCAGAAAATAGAGGAAAATCCAGGTGTAAAAGTATACAACTTGGGAACAGGAAATGGATATAGTGTTTTGGATGTTATTAAAAATGTAAGCAAAGCTGTGGGAAAAGAGATTCCATATGTCATTGCTGAAAGAAGAGCCGGTGATATTGCAGAGTGTTATGCAGATGCAGCCTTGGCAAAAGAAGAATTAGGATGGGAAGCCAAGAATGGAATCAAGGAAATGTGTGAGGATTCATGGAATTGGCAGAGGAATAATCCAAAGGGATATAGATAAACTAAAACATATGATAGGAGAGAGCCGTGAGTTCAAAGAAGAAAACGAAGGAGCCTGGAAAACAGCTAAAGACAATCAGAAGATTAAAGAAAGTAACTACAACAGTTGAGGTTATAGTTGGTGTTTTATTTATAATGGCAGCAGTTGTATTGTTCGTTCCGGGAGTGAAAACAGAATTAATTAAAGGAATGGCAGGTACTACCGTTGGACAAAAAATTATTTCGTGGTTTGGTAGTAAGGCTTATGCAGACAGTGTATTTGACAAGGAATTTGACAATAACAAATTAAAAACCAACCAATTGAAATATAACTATTCCGAAGAATATACTAACTTTGTAATGTTTGGAGTAGATTCCAGAGAAGGACAGGTAAATACATCTAACAGTGATTCTATTTTAATTGTCAGTATTCATAATACCAATGGTGAAGTGAAAATGGTATCAGTATATAGAGATACAATGCTTGGAATATGTGATACTGCTGGAACGATAAATAAGTATTTTAAGGTTAATTCTGCATATTCTTATGGTGGTCCTGAAGGTGCCATAAATACATTAAATTTAAACTTAGATTTGGATTTAAAAGATTATGTTACTGTGAACTTTGGAGGCGTGGCAGAAATTATAAATAAACTGGGAGGAATCACTGTGAATCTGACAGATGATGAATTGCAGCAGTTGAATCATCATTTAAAGAGCACAATTAGTTCTACGGGAGAATATGCACCACCGGTAAAACGCAGTGGGAAGGATATTAAGTTAAATGGAATTCAGGCGACAACATATTGCCGTATACGTAAGGCGACGTTCTACGACCCGGTAACAGGTGATGCTGTCAGCAATGATTTTGGAAGGGCAGCACGTCAGCGTTCTGTGATTATGAAATTGGTAGAGAAGGCAAAGAAGGCAAGTGTTACAGAACTGCAGGACATGGTTGGAACAGTGCTTAATGGAAAAAATAAAAAAGGAAATATAATTTTAACGAGTTTTACATTTGATGAAATTATCAATCTTCTTCCTATTATATTTGATTTTCAGTTAAGTGGCAGTGAAGGATTTCCATCAAATCTGGAAACGGGAACATTTGACGGAGTAAGTTATGTTGTAGCAAGTGGATTAAGCGCGAATGTAACAAAACTTCATGAATATTTATATGGTGAGAAGGATTATTTACCAACAGATAATGTCCGTGCTGTAGATAGTGCTATTACAGCAAAAACAGGAATTAGTGAAAATTCTGCAGGATATAATCCTACAGAAGTCGGAAAAGTGAATCCGAATAATCCACCAGCAGAACAAACTACTACCCAGAACATGAACTTTGATTATGATGATAAGGGAAAGAGTGAGTTCTATTAAATAAATCGTTTTATTTTAACAGATAGAACACAAAATAATCACATATGAACTTTAAACTCTTTTTAGAAGTTAAATAATTTATGTGAAAGGAGACTTAATAATGTCAGAAGAGAATATAAACGGATATTATCAGAATCAGGATAATAATCAATTTAATAGTCAGAAAAATAATAAAAAAAATAATAAAGGTATGATTGCAATTATTGTTGCCACCATTTCGGTTGTTGTAATCTTAGGTTGTGCAATTGCTATCGTAGCTTTATTAAAAAATGATAATGCAAAAATAGGAAATATTTCATCCACTACGGAGAAACAGACAGAACAACACTATGATGATATTGGTTCTACAGGTGCTACACAGAATGGAACTGAAAAAGGTGCTGTTGTTGTGACAGATGTATCCGGAGTAGTCAAAAATACTATGCCATCTATTGTTGCGATTACCAGTAAAACAGTTATGGAGCAGTCAAACCAGTATGGCTCAATTTATGATTACTTTTTTGATGGAAGAAGTGGTGGGACAGATAAATATGAAGTAGAAGGTGCAGGTTCCGGTATTATTGTGGATCAGACGGATACAGAATTATTGATTGTTACAAATAATCATGTTGTAGAAGGCGCAAACAGTTTAAAAATACAGTTTGATGGAATGGATTCAAAAGATGCAGTAGATGGTTCTATCAAGGGAACAAATGCAAATGTAGATGTGGCTGTCGTTGCAGTAAAATTAAAAGATATACCACAGAATACATTAAAGAATATTAAAAAAGCCACATTAGGTGACTCTGATACATTGAATGTAGGAGAAGGTGTAATTGCGATAGGAAATGCTTTAGGGTATGGACAATCAGTAACTACGGGTGTTATTAGTGCAAAAGACAGAGAGGCAACGATTGAAAATAAAACAATGAAACTTCTTCAGACAGATGCTGCAATTAATGGTGGAAACAGTGGAGGCGCTTTATTAAATGCAAAAGGAGAAGTTATTGGAATTAATGTTGCAAAATATTCATCTAATGGCTCAACTAGTGCCAGTGTAGAAGGTATGGGATTTGCGATTCCAATTTCATCAGTTAAGAATATCATCAGTAATCTTGAGACAAGACAGACCAGAGAAAAGTTAGAGGCAGATAAACAGGGATATTTGGGAATTACAAGTAAGTATGATGTAACAGCAGATATTTCAGAGGCATATTCTATGCCTACCGGAATCTATATTTATGAGACTACAAAGGGTGGTCCGGCAGATAAGGCGGGCATTCAGTCAGGCGATATTATCAGAGAGTTTGATGGACAGCAGGTAGAAACAATGGAATCTTTACAAAATATTGTTCAGTATTACAAACCGGGAGAAAAAGTTAAGGTGAAAATTGCATATGCTTCCGGAAGAGAGTATAAGGAAAAGACTGTAACTGTAACTCTCGCAGATAAAAGTGCAATAGAAAATTTGCAAAAATAAGATAATATAAATATTAAGCAATGCGCAAAGATATCCTGAAAAGGATATCTTTGTGTATTTTATTTTGGTAGAAGATATGATAAACTACGTTATGATGTGAATTTATTATTGAAAGAAAAGAATACGAGATATTAATAAGAGGATTTAAATAAAGAGGTACAATATGAGTGATAAAGAATTTGAAAAAGATGAACTGATTGAGGAGACAGAGAATAAGGAAACTACGAATGGTAAATCCGGCGATGAGGATGAGTATGAGAAAATCTGTTATGTTTGTCGCAGACCGGAAAGCAAAGCCGGTACAATGATAGATATGCCAGGAGGGATTAGTGTATGTGCCGACTGTCTTCAGAAAAGTTTTAACAGTTTTCAAAATATTGGTATGAATGTGAATATCAGTGAAGAAGAATTAAAGAGTCTGTTAAATATGCCGGGGATACATATGATGACTTCAGAGGATTTCAGAAAGGATATTCCTAATAAGCAGAAGTTAAAGAAAAAGAAAACTCAGGAAAAGAGAGAGGAGCCGGTTATTGACATTAATAAAATTCTAGCGCCACATTTAATTAAAGAAAAATTAGATGATTATGTTATCGGTCAGGATTATGCAAAAAAGGTAATGTCTGTAGCTGTATATAATCATTATAAGAGAGTGGCAACCAATAAAATGAATGAAATTGAAATTGAGAAGTCCAATATGTTAATGATTGGGCCAACCGGTTGTGGAAAGACTTATATGGTAAAAACATTAGCAAAACTTTTGGACGTGCCTTTAGCAATAACGGATGCTACTTCTTTAACGGAAGCAGGATATATTGGAGATGACATTGAAAGTGTTTTATCAAAGCTTCTGGCTGCGGCAGATAATGATGTAGAGCGGGCAGAGACAGGAATTGTGTTTATTGATGAAATTGACAAAATTGCTAAGAAGGATTCCAGTAGAAGCAGAGATGTCAGTGGAGAA
>CANPET010000186.1 GCA_947573465.1 uncultured Eubacterium sp. | reverse complement strand
TGTTTTTCATTCATATATCTGCCTATATTACGTTCTTATTAGTAATTATGCAGATAAAGATGACTTTATGTATTTCTAATATTTTTCTACAATAATTCTAATTCCATTTGCATTCAATATTAAGAATTGATGTGGGCATTCCAATAAATTTAATATCAAATTTAAGGCTTGGTTCTACCTTTGAACTCGCATTGTGTATTCTAAAACTAAGTTGCCATCCATTATCCAAATACATTTCAACAGTATTCTGACTATCAGGCTTTAATTCAATTGCAACTAATCTGCTTGGTAAATCAACCACTGGAACTGTAATCGCAGATACCACGTTTTCTCCTGACTGATTAAGTGTTCCGTGTATATTAAACGTATGTATAAAAGTGACTCGCTTATCATCTTTACTAACAATCTTATAATAATCTTCAATGCCAATAAGATATTCTATCATCTTTCGTGGCATTGTTTTGTCTTCAATATACGCTCTCTTAATCTCATCAATAAAAATTTGTAATAAAGGTATATATACTTGTTCGCTTTTTGACTCGATTTCCGACCATCGGGTTCCCTTTAGTTTTTCATCTTTCAACATTCCAAAAATTGGTTCAACCTCTTTCCAATAATTATCACTGCAAGGGATTTGAAACCACTCTTTACCAAAATCAAGAGAATGACTCAAACGGCTATGCTTAATACTTAATCCTATTTCCCATTCTATATTGTCTCTTTTAATAACTATATCTCTAACATCACCTTTAACTCCTGCCCCATCTTTTTGAAATTCAAGCGTTAATACTTCTCCATCATCTTCCGAAAGTCTTGGTTCCAGTTCTAACAATGCATTAATTGCTGCTTCCGTTGAAATAAAAAATGTATTTTTCATTTCTTCGTCTACAATATTCCACGCCCGTTCATTTACATCAAAACTAGAATTTTTAATTATACGTGTCTCTCTAAAACCACACAATGCCTTGTGTAGTGTTTTAATCCAGGCATATTCATATGCTCTTCCTTGGTCATTACTTTTTGAACTCATTTTTCTCTCATTTACCTCCTTTGCATCTATAACTTCTTTATCTAGTTCAACTTGTCTTCCTTTACCTTCAAGATATTTCTTAATTGCTACGGCTATTTCATATGCCAAATTAACAGGCACAGCGTTTCCTATCATTTTATATGCTGTATTCGTATCTTTATAGATAAATTGAAATTCATCCGGAAACCCCTGAATTCGTGCCACTTCTCTGACGGTCATTCTTCGATAAAGTTTCTCTTTTCCCTCTACAAAACGACAATTATTTTTTGCGACCTTTACCATCTTTGGTGCCTGTGGATGCAATTGGCATTGTCTTCCCGAGGCTTGCACAGTATATGCTTGTTCATCCCATGCTTTAACTCTATTTCTACTCATGAAAATAGGTGAATAACTACCTGTAAAATACTCATTATTATTAACTGCTTCAGGATTATGTCTATTTTTAGGTCCTGCCGGTACTGCCGTATCCTGTAAATCCCAAATTATATCCTTTAATGTTATTTTTTTACTATCTTCCTTCGTCGAGCCTTTTGGAAATCCAAACTCTATTTTCAAATCTTGTCTAAAGCCAATAAAAAACACTCTTTTTCTCTCCTCAGCCACTCCGTAATCTTTTGCATTTACTAAAGAAAACGAAACATCATATCCAAGATTTTCAAACAATTTAAGAAAATAACTAACACTTTCAGAATGCTTTTCCGCTAACATACCACTTACATTTTCTGCTAAAAAAAACTTAGGTTTAAATTCTTCTAAAATTCTAATATAGTCATAAAATAACTGTCCGCGGGAATCATTAATCCCTTTAAGTGCTCCAGCTTCTGACCAAGATTGACAAGGTGGTCCTCCAATTATACCATCTACCTTTCCATCTATGTGCTTTGCTATTTCCTCAACTTTTATTTGCCTGATATCTCCCTCAATAAGGTGAGTATTGGGATGATTTAATTTATACGTTTCCCAAATCGATTTATCAAATTCATTTGCAACCGGAATCCTAAATCCTGCTTTTTCAAAACCTAAGTCAAGTCCTCCACATCCACTAAACAAACTGATTATATTCATATAACTCTCCATTTCACTACTATAGACTGTCGGCATAAAACACTAAAAATTTTATCTCCCACACTGCTCTGGAAAACAGCCTACATATTCTTTCTTATATTTGTTCTATGTCATACTTCCCCTAAGAAAAAAGTGGATGAATTGCTCCACCCACACTGTTAAACGATTGTTTTAATTGGACAATCTAACCGCTACACAAACATCACTGTTTGTACTTATAGTATATGCACTTATCAATAAAAAATCAACACACTTTTATAATTTTTTATTTTCTACCTTATCTAAGAAATCCATTGACGATCTGCTCTTCTGCCTCTTCTTCCGTAAGCCCTAGCGTCTGCAGTTTAATCAACTGTTCTCCTGCGATCTTTCCAATGGCAGCCTCGTGAATCAATGAAGCCTCCAAATCATTTGCCGTAATTTCCGGAATCGCACTAATCTTTGCATTATCCATGATAATGGCATCACACTCGGAATGACCATTACATTTTGCATTTCCATTAATGACAGAATAGAACACCTGCTTTGAGTTATCCTTTGCTACAGAACGGGAAATCACATTTGCACTGGAACCATCTCCATTCATATCCACATCAAATCTAGTCGTTGCCACCTGGTTTCCATGAGTCATAAGACGCTCTGTAATAACGATTTTTGCATCTTTTTCTAATGTACCTCTCGTTACTCTGTCGGTAGAATCAACACCCTTAATTTGAACAGTTTCCATTTCCATAAAACCGCCCTCTTCGATATTGACTACTGTAGTAGGATTCATGACATTCTCACCATTGCCATCACCTTTTCCATAATGCTTCTCCACGTATTTTACTTTGGCATTTTTCCCAATATAAAAAGTATGAATACCATCATGGCGAGAACGTTTGTCTCCACTGTTGTGAATACCACAACCTGCCACAATCAGTACATCAGCTCCCTCGCCAATATGAAAATCGTTATATACACATTCTTCTAATCCTGTCTTACTAATCACTACAGGAATATGCACACTCTCATTTTTTGTGCCCGGCTTTACGTAAATATCAATTCCATCCTTGTCATCCTTTGTGACAATATCTATATTTTCAGTAGTATTTCTACTATCCTTCTCACTGTTTGCTCTTATGTTATAAGCACCGGCAGGAATCTCATGAAGACCTGTCAACTGCTCAAATAATTCCATCTGTATTCTATCCATGACTTCCTCCTTACGCCTTTAATTTCTCACATACACCGCCTTGATTGGTTCCAAGAACCATCGGCATTATCTCATCCTTGCTGCCATGTGCCTTAATGACACCGTCAGCCAACAATATAATTTCATTAGCAATATCTAGTATTCTCTCCTGATGGGAAATAATCAGAATCGAATTATTATTATTTTCCTGCATCTTTTCAAAAACCTTGATAAGACTGTTAAAACTCCATAAATCAATGCCAGCCTCTGGTTCATCAAACACTGACAATTCAGTCCCTCTGGCAATAATGGTAGCAATCTCTATTCTCTTTAATTCACCACCGGAAAGACTTCCGTCTACTTCACGGTTAATGTAATCTCTGGCACAAAGTCCCACCTCTGATAAGTATTCACAAGCCTCACTAATGGTCAGCTGCTTTCCTGATGCCATACGTAATAAATCAATTACCTTGATTCCTTTAAAACGAACCGGCTGCTGAAATGCAAAACTGATTCCAAGCTTTGCTCTATCTGAAATAGACATATTCGTAATATCTGTACCATTGTAAATAATCTGTCCTGATGTAGGCTGTAAAATTCCTACAATTAATTTCGCAAGTGTAGATTTACCACTACCATTTGGTCCTGTAATTGCTACAAACTTACTTTCATCTATATTTATACTAACACCACCTATAATGTCTTTGTTCTGTCCATTATCATCAGTAACGCTAAACTTAATGTCTCTTAATTCAAGCATATTCTAAAACTCCTTTTCCACCTTCACTGGTAACCTTCGCCATAGCACCCTCGATTAAAGAAAATTGAGGTCCCTTATGTCCCATATCAGCATCAAAGATAATTGGTACATCTAAATCTCCCAATATGGACATCACTGCATCCTGATATGGCTGTTCTATCCACGTATTATACATTAAAGGTCTTCCAAATACAAACCCCTTTGTATATTTGAAATATCCACGTTGTTTCATTTGCCAC
>CANPET010000185.1 GCA_947573465.1 uncultured Eubacterium sp. | reverse complement strand
TCTTCCCATCTGGATTCCTGTCAATGTATCGTATAATTTCTTTGTGACTGGTCCCATATCATCCATTCCACTAGGGAAGCAAATCTCTTTTCCATGGTCAACAATCTTGCCTACCGGAGAGATAACTGCTGCTGTACCACAAAGACCACATTCTGCAAAATCCTTTAATTCATCTAAAAAAACTTCTCTTTCTTCAACTTCAAGTCCCAAGTAATCCTTTGCAACTGTCATCAGCGAACGACGGGTAATTGAAGGAAGAATACTATTTGATTTTGGTGTAACTACTTTATTATCTTTTTTTATAAACAATAAGTTTGCTCCACCAGTATCTTCTACCTTTGTTCTTGTTGCTGCATCTAAATACATATTCTCATCATAACCTTCTGCATGTGCTGTCATGATTGCATGCAGACTCATTGCATAATTAAGCCCTGCCTTAATATGTCCTGTACCATGTGGTGCTGCTCTGTCAAAATCACTTACCTTAATTGTAAGCGGCTTAACTCCTCCCTTGAAATAAGGTCCTACCGGTGTAGTGAATACTCTGAACTGATACTCTTCTGCCGGCTTTACACCAATAACTGATGAACTTCCGAACATATAAGGTCTTACATATAATGTTGCACCGGAACCATATGGTGGAACATATGCAGCATTTGCCTTAATTGTTTCTACAACTGCTTCTACAAATCTATCCTCTGGGAATACCGGCATCTCAAGTCTTCTGGCTGAATCAGCCATACGTGCCGCATTTAAATCAGGACGGAATGTGACGATACGTCCATCCTCTGTTGTATACGCCTTCATTCCTTCGAAAATCGTCTGAGCATACTGTAATACTCCGGCACATTCGTTAATGACTACGTTTGAATCCTCTGTTAACTGTCCATCGTCCCATTTGCCATCTTTGAAATTTGCCACAAATCTTTTGTCAGTATTTACATAACCAAATCCAAGATTTGCCCAGTCAATATTTTTCTTGTCCATCTTTTTATTCCTCCTGTATTTTCATTATTGAAAAAAGGACAGCCAAAACTGTCCTTCTCTTAGCTTAAGCCTTATTTTATTATATCACTATTTTTTCTTCGGTCAATAAGACTATTTTAATTTTTCCCATTGATACCTATACATTGCCTCATCACACTCATCGATGGAAGTTTTCTTCTTTTTTCCCAAAACAAGACAATTCTCTTTTAAACTACCCGGTAATTTAATGCAGCCTGACAAATTCACTTTATCTTCCAATATCTGATAGAACATAATTCTTGTATATAAATAGTCATCCTGCCCCTCTGTATTCTGATAAGTGTATGACCACACATTATCTTTTACATTTGTACACAAGTTTACCCGGTCCTCAAATCCATCTGATGAAAATTCTTCCACTTCATAATCATACATGATTGCATATACTCTCGCCTTACTGTCCCAGTCAGCCGGCAGCTTAAAATATACTGTTCTTTTACCTTTGGAACCGCGGAATTTTTCTCCATTAAATATATTTGTCTGTTCCAAATATATCAGTTCTTTGTTCTTGTACTCTTTTCCCTCTAGTATTTCCATTGTATATGTACATTTTTTTGTAATAGGGATTTCAAGATTTAATCCTTCATCTTTTGAATTATAACAGGAAAAATGGAGTGTATAGGTTTCATCTCCCGGCTTTATTCTTTCTATCTCTAAATTGCTATAATCTTTGAGTACAGCATCTCTTATTTTGGTGAAATTTTTTATTCCTCCGTTTAAGCTGAAACTTATGCCATTTTTGTCTTCTAATTCAATTATCTCAATCTCCTTTGCTGATACTTTTGTTAACGTTTCAAAATCATTCGTATAATATTTTAAACATTGAGATAATTTTCCTATCTCCTTCTGGGAATATCCACCGAAATATTCCCGGTTGATTATTTCTCCATTTTTTAACTGATAAGAAATTACCACTTCTCCAGATATATATTCTTCATCACCTTCGTATACAGCCTGCTCAGTATGTGTCATATCAATCGGATATGTTCCCTGTTTTACTTTTCGTTCCTGTTTCAGAACTGCTTTATGAGCTGCAACCACATCTTCTATAAACGTTTTATCGGTAATATATTTTTTTCTTATATCTATACCATTTACGTGATAACTTTCACATCCATCTAAATTCACACTTACTGACTGAATATCCTGTGCATCCGGTACTCTCTCATCATATCCAAATGCACCTGTAATAATTACAACTACAAACACCAGTGCCACCACCACGTCAGCAGCCCCTATCAACAAACTGGATAAAATCTTTGAGATTCCTCTACGATAAATCAAATGTAAAATCGTTGCTGTCAAAAATGCTCCAATACAAAGTCCCACAAAAAACCATACATACTGACTTTTATAAGATTCATTGCTGCTGCCACCAATCTGTGCAAAAATCCAACCCATTCCGAACCCAACTGTAAATCCGGAAAAGAATTTTATAACATGCTCTACCACAACAAAAACAAATGCATTCTGCGCTGTCTCTGCCTTGCGCTTTTTACTTAAAATATAACATGCACCAATTAATACAATAGAAAAAACAATCCACCAGACAATATATAAAGTTTTCTCTTTTTCCCATATCCCTGCAAATGGTGCAAACAATGGACTAAGCATTGTATATAGCGAATAATTAATACCTTCCCTCATTCCAAATCCTGGCAATATACTTGCCGGAAATGCATTACATATTAAAATGCAAATTGGATAAACACCATTAATTACCAAAAAGCTGACAATCACATCTACAACAGTACCACAACACAATGACAATGCTGCGATAAAAGAAACAATCCCTATTACTCCTAATGAAAGCATTGCTATCATTTTCATAGAACTTATAAAATATTCAACTTTCAGTGTAAGTAATGCGCCTATCGTTCCTATCACTACCACTGGAATTATTGTTTGTGCCAGCACTGATATGTACCGGGTAAAAAACATTGTTCTTCTGCTTATCGGCAGGCTTCCAAACAAATCCACACATCGTTTATTATGCATATAGGAAAACACTACAATGGCAAATATTGTTGTAAAAACAATTGTTACAAAAACGAATAATGTCCCAACAACATTAAGTTCTGCCATATTGATTACTCCGTCTGAAAGAAATTGTTCTTTATTTTGAAAAATAATAAGCAATTCAATTAACGGAAATGTCACAAACAACATTGCAATATATGCAATGGATATTCCTTTATATCTCTTTGTGGTCCATCCAAACATACTCAATGCCTTTTCTTTCCAAGTCAAACATGTATTATTATTTTCCATATCCAACACCCTCCATTTCGTTTATAAATACTTCCTCCAATGTAGACGGCATCACCTCAATAAATGCCGGTTCCAACGCATTTAATTCCTCCATGATTACTTCCAAATCACCCTTTGCCATAATTACATAATAATTTCCAACCTGACTGATAATTTCTCCATGAATTCTGTTAAATACATCTTTGTCAGGAGCCTCTGTGAAGGCTAACTGAATCTTGTGCATTTTATTTTTCAATTCATCCGTCTCTTCATTTGTTACTAAGGCGCCTTTATGTAACAATACAATCTTGTCACAAATATCATCAATTTCACGTAAATTATGCGACGCAATAATGCACGTCATATTTCTGTCCGTAACATTTTCAATTATAATAGATTTTAATGTTTTTCGAATGACCGGGTCTAAACCGTCAAAAATCTCATCTAAAAACAGATACTTTGGACAAGTAGCAAATGCAAGAATCAAAGATGCCTGTCTCTGCATACCCTTACTCATATTAATAATTTTTTTATTTGTGGCAATCGGAAACATGGAACACAATTTCAAATACCATTCTTCATCCCAGTTCTTATATAATCTTCTATATAAATCTGCCATTTTTTCTACAGTACTGTCATTAAAAAAATAAGGATAGTCTGCAATATAAGCACATCTTTCTTTCATTTTGTGATTATCAAAAACATTTTCTCCATCAATAAATACACTTCCCTCATCCGGTTCATATACACCTGATAAGGTTCTAAGTAAGGTACTTTTACCACTTCCATTACTTCCTGCCAGTCCAAAAATTGTACCTTCGGATATTTCACACTCTAAATTATTAATCGCTACTGTTTTATCAAATCTTTTTGTCAGATTTCTGATTTCAATCATTTCCGTTCCCTCCGTCTGTTATTTCATTTACCATAGACACCATTTCCTCTATAGTAATCCCTCTTTTATAAGCACGGTCCATGGCCTCCTTTAAATCTTTTCTTGCCTGAATCTTTTCTGCTTCATTCTGATCTAATT
>CANPET010000184.1 GCA_947573465.1 uncultured Eubacterium sp. | reverse complement strand
TCCTGCATAAAGTGTTCCAATACCTGTATTAAGACTTGCAGTTCCATTTTCCAAGGCTGTCATTCCCTCTAACAACGCTTTCATTTCTGCTGCCTTACCTGCAATCTGTGTCTCAAAAGTAGATTTTACAGTCTCCAATGTCTGAACACTATAATATGCCTGCACTAACTGATAATATGCTTTTGTATTTAAGCCTTTTGCCTGAAGAACAGCACTCAGTTCCATTCCATTAGAAACTGCCGTGTTGATTCCCTCTACCGTCTGATTCAGTGCTTCCTTACTTGATATCGCACCACCAGTGGCACTTCCAACCTGTTTGATAACCCCATCAATCTGTGCCTGTATAGAATCCGGTGTTCCCTGCAATGTTCCTGCCAGTTCTTTTACTCCGGCATTTGCTGTTTTTGCACCCTGTGCTAATGCCTTTGCACCGTTATTCAGTCCCTGGCTTTTTACATTTCCATGACTGTCTTTTACATCTTCAAATGCTGCCTGTGCTGTTTTAAGTCCTGTGGATAAAGAACCTGCACCTTCATTTACCTTTGCTGCAGCACTGTTTAAATCTTTCGCTCCATTGTTTAAGCTCTTTGCTCCAGTATCCAACTGTTTAGATGCTGATTTAACACTCTGTGTACCTTTGTATAACTTCTGTGCTCCCTTGTCTGCTGACTTTACGCCACTTAACAATGCTTTATTAAAGGTTTCATAACTGCCTAACAACTTTGTAGTTCCCAGATATAAGTCTGCAGTATATTTTGCAATGTCTTTTGCACCATCATTAATTTTTGCAGAACCACTCTTTAATTCTCCTGCACCATTCTGAAGGTCTCCTGCACCTTTTTCTAATTGATTCGTCCCATCTGTTAATTCAGCCATCTTATCTTCTATATCTGAAAAGTCCAAAGTATCTTCTAAATTCATATCGCCGATTTCTGATGTTGCAACTGTAAGTGCCATGTTCATTTCAAAATCTTTTACATCTGCTGTCACTGTGAATGACTCAGGAATATCAATATCTTTCAAAAACTCTTCTGCCTTATCTGCCTTTGCAATCAGATGCTCTTTAAATCCCGGTGCTCCATAACCAATAACAATATAGGAATCGTCATAATCCAGCACCTTTCCATTTTCTACTTTCACATTTGTAAAATTATCACCAAGGACCATTCCCGTTAATGCAATAAACGGAACAAACTCATCCTCATTTTCTGAATCGTTCATATAATTATAAACAATTTTTACTGTTCCGGTTTTTCCTGCCAGCTGTTCAGGTGTAGTTTCTTCTCCATCCAGATAATAACTGACCTTTAACTGAATCGGCGTTTCTTTGGATGTTGTACCCTGATATGATATGTTCTTCCCTTTGTTTTCCCAAAGTAGCTTCCCATTATCAGAAGTAAATGTTTCATCACCTTTCAAATTCTTTATATTATCAAGACTTGACACATCACTGATATTATCTTTACCTGAAACTTTTAATACATTGCTGACTGTCGTCTTTGATACTGTTCCATCTGCATTCATTTCCACAAATACAGTTTCCTTTTTTTCTGTATCTGCTCCATCTCCAATCTTACTATTCAGCAATGCTTCCATCTTGTTTGCACTAACTGTAGCCTCCGCTGCTGCTTCCTTTTTGCCTGAGTTCTTTTTCTCTGTGTCAGAACTACCACAACCTGCCAGACACCATGCTGACATTGTTATTACCAAAACTAAACTTATTCCTTTATGAACATATCTCTTCATAACAAAATACACTCCTTTTATTTTTTTCTACAGTACAGTATACAATCAAAAATAAAAAAAGCATTATACATTTTCATACAAGGGGTTGTTTTTTTTACACTTGTATAAAATTGTATAATGTTTTTCTATTTTGTATGACATTTATATGTTTTTTCTGTTTGTACAAAAAACATATATTTTCCAGTAAGAGTATTTTTTTTAAACACCTGACTATTTTTTACTTTTGTCCTTCTTTCTTGCGGTACATATAGATTTCATAGCCTAATTCTTCTGTTCTAAGAATAATATGCTGAAGCAGTACAGCTAATTCATCTTCTTTTTCTTTCATGCCTTTTAATGCCCAATCAACAATTACACCTGTCAATCCATATGCAAAAAATCTTGCATATATGTCCTGTTCCTTCTCACTGAGACGACTATACAAGTCTAAATCAGTAATCGCCTTTTTAAACAACTCTGCAAATATTTTATTACTGTACTCTGCAAAAAAGTTATTGGAGGATTTAATTGTATTCATAAAAAATGGCTTCTGCTGTTTCATATATTTAAATAACTCTACTAACTTTTCAACCCAATTTTCAAACGTCAAGTCCTCTGTCAGAGGAATAAATAAATCCTGATTATAAATCCAGCTAAGCAGTTCATACTTATCATTAAAATGATAGTAAAAAGTCTGTCTGTTTACACCACAATGGTCTGTGATATCTGCTACTGTAATCTTATCCAAAATTTTTGTTGCACCTAATTCTTTTAAACTTTGTGCTAATGCCTTTTTCGTTATATTGGAATTTGCCATGACTCCTCCTTCAAAGCTTACATTTTACAAACACAAGTTTTATTTTTTTACACTTGTATAAATATTATATAGATGTACTATAACAAAAACACATTTTAAAATCAAGAA
The DNA here is from genome assembly GCA_947573465.1 of uncultured Eubacterium sp. Taxonomy (GTDB): domain Bacteria; phylum Bacillota; class Clostridia; order Lachnospirales; family Lachnospiraceae; genus Eubacterium_G. The sequence goes on along the minus strand of CANPET010000184.1, from coordinate 1,664 downwards.
AAAATATGGCAGAACTTCTCCATTCCGCCATATTTTTATTTACAATATAAATTTTTCAATGACCTTGGCAATGCCATCCTCATTATTAGACGCTGTAATATAATCCGCTTTTTCCTTTACTGCGTCTACTGCATTTTCCATCGCCACACCGACCCCTGCATACTGAATCATAGACAAATCGTTAAATCCATCACCACAAGCAATGGTATTTTCTCTAGGAAGTCCTAACTTTTCAATTAGCACTTTAATAGATGCTGCTTTATCAATGCCCTTTGGCACTACCTCTATAAAGTAATCACAGGAACGATAAATTCCCAAGTTACTGCCAAACTTTTCTGCAATTCTCTTCTCATGATATGCCGATTCCTCCGGTTTCACTGTAAAGAGACACTTATTTGGATGATAGTCTACATACTTCACTACATCCGTCATATATGCAGGAATTTTATTAATAAACATTGCCTCTTTTGCAATATATTCGTCCATTCTTGTAGCTACTAATGCATGTTTTGCATCATATGTAATCAATCCCAAATTGTTTTGTCTGGCATACCTCAGCAATTCCGAAATATATTTTTTATCCATTACATTTTCAAACACTGTTTCTTTGGTTTGCCAATTAATGATTTTCCCTCCATTAAAGGACATTACATATCCACTATACTTTGCCAGTTCCAATTCTTCTGCCACAGGCACCATCCCTGGTGTGGGACGCCCTGAAGCAAGCGCTACAATATGTCCCTGCCTCTGAATCTCCATTAAAGCGTCCTTGGTCTTTGGGGTTATTTTCTTTTCATCATTGGTAAGCGTCCCGTCTAAGTCCAAAAAAATTATTTTCTGCATCTGTATTTCCTTTTACTTTTCCTTTGTGTTGATTTCTTTTCCAAATACGATAAACCTATCGTAAAGATATTCTGTAACAAAATTAAGCAGCATATTTAGTGCTGTCACCAGATAATCATTCCATCCTACCGTTTCCACGAGATAACTTCCACCAATCGTTGTTGTCGGTGTAAATATCATATAAAAAACCGCCACCTTCATCATTGCTATAGGGATATTATTTGCTGCCTTAAAAGTAAATTCACGATTTAATGTAAAATTCCACAAAACAGACAATATTAGTGCAGTCAGGTACCTTGGCCAATATGGCAGTGGTGTCAATTCTGTAAGCAGTGTAAATGCCAGCATCTGTATTACTCCTGCTGAAATAGAGAATAAAGTAAATTTAATTACCCTCATTGTTTCTTCCTTCTTTGTTGTCATTTGTTCCTCCTCTAAAATTGTTGATATATTTTTTCTCCATGTGAAAATTTTTCTAATAAAGCTATTTTTTTATGGTAACCAAGCATAATACTGTCACAATACTTTTCACCCTGCTTATCTTTACAAATAAGTCTAATAATCTCCTCTTCCCGTGGCAATTTAGACAACTCTAATAAAGTAGGTTTTTTCACATATCTTAATAATTCCATTTCCCTTTTTTTAAAACTGTTAACTTCTATTTTTTTCAAATCATTATGACACGGGTAACCCGGATTATCCCAAAACATACTGTTTCCTGAATCAAATATTGGAGCCATGCCAATAAACTTTAAACTATTCGTGTCTCTTAATACTCCAAAATTATTAAAATGTCTATCTACATTTGTTATTAAAAAATC
>CANPET010000183.1 GCA_947573465.1 uncultured Eubacterium sp. | reverse complement strand
ATAATATTAATTGCATCTTCTGTATTTTCATCAGTATATTTTGCTCCCATTTCTAAAGCTTTTAATACTGCTGTTGTAATTTCTTTGTTTTCACTTGTAAATGCTGTATTTGCTGCAAATGGATTGCAGAAGTATTTGTATGCCACCTTTTTTGTCTGTTTACCATCTTTATCATACAATCCTTCTCCATCTGCTAATCTAAAAGCATAATCTTTAGACTGAGAAATTCTTGGTTCCCACACAGCTGCTGCATCAATGTCCCCTGTCTGAAGTACTGAAAGCATATCTGCCTGTTCTAATGCAACAATCTCAACATCTTTCTGAGTTAATCCTGCATCTTCCAAAACAATATTTAACAAATGCTCTGCATTACTTCCTAAAGTCAACCCTATTTTCTTTCCTTTTAAATCTTCAACTTTTTCGATTTTAGAATTTCTGTTTGCAATTACTGCTGTTCCTGTTTTTTGTGTTCTGTATGTTCCAATAATTTCTGCCGGACATCCTGTAGCAATTGCTGAAATGCAAGGCTGATCTCCCAAACATCCAAAATCCAGACTGTTAGCACTGAAAGCCTCCATTATCGCCGGACCTGCGTCAAACATAACTAATTTTACTTTTGCGTCAATGTTTTCTTCCTTAAATACCTGTGCAAAATATCCCTTTTTATCTGCTACGATTGCTGAAATATCTGTATCCTGCACACCAATTGTAACTTCCTTTGTCGCATTTTTATTGTCTTTTCCTGAACATCCGGTAGCTATCACAGCTCCTAAAACTACCAATGCCATTAATAATATTCTCTTTTTCATGCGTTTTCTCTCCTTCTTATAACTTTTTAATTATATTGTTTATAGTTTACAAAAATATTATAATCATACAGTTATTCTTTGTCAATAAACTTTATTATAATATTTATAATTAAGATATTATGTCATAATTTTGTTTATAATTTGATATTTAAAAATAAATTTATAAAATATTATATAAAAGAAGGATGATATTATACAAAAACCCATTCGCGTAATATCATCCTTTTTCTATTTAAAAACAAGAAATTCTTCTTTCTATACCTGCCATTGTGGCTGCTCACCATTTAATACTTTTATAATCTCAGTAGCTGCATTGTATGCCATACGATCCATAGAATCATAAGAATGTGCAGCATTATGTGGTGAAACAATCAAATTTTCTAACTGAAATAGTTTATTATCAGGTTTTGGCGGTTCTTCCTTGAATACATCAATAGCTGCTCCGGCAATTTTATGTTTATGCAAAACATCATACAATGCCTCTTCGTCTACACTGCCGCCTCTTGCCATATTAATAAAATATCCATTCTGTTTCATAAGGCTTAATTTTTCAGCATTAATAATATTCATTGTATCCGGTCTTAATGGCATATGAAAAGATACAAAATCACTTTCTTTCAATATATCTTCCATTCTTTCCCTCTCTTCCACATATTCCGGAAGCGGCATTTCCCTATGGGTTCTATAAACAATTACTTTCATATCCAGACCTAAAGCTGCTTTTTTTGCCACCAATTTGGAAATACGTCCAAACCCTATCAGTCCTAAAGTTTTTTCCGATACATCAATGGTTTTCTCTGTATCTCTCTTCACCCAGTCCCCTTTACGGGTAATTTTATCAAAATATGGAATATTTTTCGCACATGCAAGCATCAAGGCTATGGTATGTTCTGCCACAGAATTTGAATTTGCTCCGGGAGTATTTGTAACAACAATGCCTTTCTTCTTTGCATATTCCAAATCTATATTATCTAATCCGGCACCATGCCTGGCAACTATCTTTAGTTTTGTTCCTTTTTCTAAAACCTGCTGATTAAAATCTGCTGTTCGCGCAAGAATTGCATCACAATCTCCTACGTATTTACACATATTCTCAACAGAACAATCATCTAAACAGATACACTGACAGTCGTTTGCTTCCAAGTAATTTATGGCTTTTACTGATACTTCCTGTGGAATTAAAACCTTGTACTTCATAAGTACCTCCTTTTTAACTTTTAAGAAATATCATATTAAACAACTGTCAAAAAGTCAAATAACCATTTGCGAATACCTTCAACGTATAACCCTTTTATCTACTTTTAATTTATTATATATCAAAACAAGCGGTAAACGAAACCATTTTTTAAAAATGTCGTTCCGCGTAACCGCTTGCTAATTATTTAAATATTATTTTTTTATTTTTACTTTTTTAACATTTGACCATTTCTTAGCGCCTACTGCTCTTACACGAACATATAGTTTATTATTATTTTTAAATTTCTTACTGCTAATTGTAACTTTAACTTTTTTAACAGTTTTCTTTACAAGAATCTTTTTAAACTTTTTCGTTTTAGAAACCTGTACAACATATTTCTTCGCACCAGCTACTTTCTTAAAAGTAATCTTAATCTTCTTTGCAGTTTTCTTCTTCACTGCTGTCTTTACTTTTGTCTTCTTAAGCACTTTTTTTGCAGCATTTGGATTATTAGCACCTGGAGTGTTTGTTCCCGGATTGTTTGTTCCTGGATTATTTCCTCCCGGAACAGTTGTTTCATTTCCTCCCGGCTGTGTACCCGGATTAATCGGAGTTGAACCTGTTCCTAATTTATAGTCACCATATAAGTTATCATCTGCACCATCCGTTTTTACATCCGGATTCTTATCCGGCTTTTCATCGGCTGTTGCGCTTACCATCTTCTGATATACACGAACATAGTCTACCTGCATTGTTGCAGAAGAGAAACTGCTGTCCGGAACATATCCGCTATCGAATGTTCCGCCTGCTGCAAGATTTAAGATTAAATAAAATCTCTGATCAAATGGCGCATAAGCATTTCCTCTGTCAGAACCTGAATACCAGTCAGCGTATGAACATTTAAAATAGCATTTACCATCACAGTAAATCTTAATCGTCTCTGCTTCCCAGACAACACTATATACATGCCAATCATCAATACCTGTTTTCTTATTACCATCCTGTACCATGTTTAATACATCTGATGTATTAATATTGTTTGGCCACTCTGCACCATAATGTAATGTACCAAATACCATATCCGGTGTACGTCCACGTCCCTCAAATACATCAATCTCACCTGATAATGGCCATGAACCATATCTTGCATCATTAGAAAGCATCCACATAGCAGGCCATACGCCTACACCTGTAGGCATTTTTGCTCTGAAATCAACACGTCCATATTTTACTGAGAATTTATTCTGTGTTGTAATTTTTCCTGAAGAATACTGTGCTGTAGCCTTCTTAGATGGATCGTTCTTCTGTGAAAACTCTTTTGACTCTTTTTTCATTAAAATATTTAAAGAACCATCTTTTACAGATACATTATTTCTTGTATACCACTCTAACTCCTGATTTCCCCAACCAGCTGTGTTAATATCATTTTCATCTAATAAGAAACCTTCCTCATAACCCCATTTTTTAGGATCAAGAGTGTTTCCTTCAAACTCATCATTCCAAATCATTTTCCAACCATCCGGTGTATATGGATTGGAACTGTCTTCCACCTTGATATCTACCATATCCGATGGTAACTGTGGCTGATATGATGTATTTCCTTTGATTGTATATTCAACATAATTGCTGCTTATATCGCCGCCTTTTTTTCCGTCAATCGGATAACTGATACGAATTTTTGTATCCTTCTTTACTGGCTGGAACCACAATCCAAATACGTAATCCGCAAAATATCCCCACTGCTGACTGAGAGAATTTTCGTTATATCCATTTCCCTCATAAACAAAGCCGCTGGCTCCTGTATCAGCCAATAATATCCACTTTCCATCTACATTTACTTCATATTTAAATAAATCTAAATCCTTTTTTGTCGCATTTGTTCCGTCAATCTTTGGAAGTGGAATACCTACAGATGCTGTTGCAGAAGAACTTGCATCATAAGATGTTGTATCATATGCTGATATTTTGAAACTATTTCTAGTTGGTTCAGTATATGTAATCTTAACATCCTGATAGATACTGCTGTCAGTTTTTTTCTGGAATCTCAGTGTAAATGACCAGTTAATATTTACAAACCAGTATCCTTGATTATCATTTGTATAATAACCGAAATTCTGATCCCAAAGGAATCCTGAAGCTGCATTTCCTAAAAACTTAACAAATCCTTTTCCATCATTGTTATCTACTAATATGGTAATATCATCTTCCACCTGCTTATATTTAATGCTCTTATCTCCATTAAATGTCCATGTTCCCCAATCGACCCCTGAATGACCAGTACTATCTGCTGCAATCTCTGTCGCCGTAGTTGTTAGACTCTTCAACTCATACTTTGGCAGA
>CANPET010000182.1 GCA_947573465.1 uncultured Eubacterium sp. | reverse complement strand
GAACTATAAACATTACCGGAATCTAAATCTTTCACCGGATGGTTTCCACCACTATGTCCATATTTCATTTTCTTTGTATCAGCTCCTGTAGCAAGTGCCATAAGCTGATGTCCGAGACAGATAGCAAAAATAGGAATATCTGTATCGTATAATTTCTTTATCTGTTCAATCTGATAAACACATTCTTTTGGATCTCCCGGTCCATTGGATAACATAATACCATCAGGATTCATTGCAATAATCTCTTCTGCTGATGTATCGCAAGGAAGAACTGTCACATTACATCCTCTCTTATTTAATGAATCAGCAATATTATTCTTTGCTCCAATGTCTAATAAAGCAACATTGAAACCATCTCCTGACAATACTTTCTTTTCTTTACATGAAACTTCTTTTACCACTCCGGTAACCTTATACTCCTTAATCTCCTCAAGTATCTCATCCAGATTATAATTTTCATTAGTAGTAATCATACCATTCATCGTGCCCTTTTCACGAAGAATCTTTGTGAGAGCTCTGGTATCAATACCGGCAATTCCTGGTATATCATTCTCTTCCATAAAATGTTGAATGGTATCATCACATCTGAAATTACTAGGGATACGACTTAATTCATTGACAATATATGCATCCGGCCATGGTTTTAATGATTCCATGTCTTCATGACAGATACCGTAATTTCCCTGTAATGGATATGTCATACATACTGCCTGTCCCGCATAAGATGGATCCGTCAGTACTTCCAAATATCCCCACATTGATGTGTTAAATACGATTTCACTAATAACTTCTTTTTGTGTTCCAATGGATTTTCCTTCGAAAACTGTACCGTCTTCTAAGATAAGAAATGCGTTCATAAATGTGTTTCCTTTCGTTTATTTGTAATTTTGCCTAAACTTACAAGATTATATCAAAAAAGGGGGCATGTTTCAACAAGTTTTGTGGAACACTTTGCATTGTGAAGTCGTCTTTGGCTTTTGCGTTACATTTAACTAAGAAAACAAATTATTTTAAATAGGACAGGCATCTAATGTGCCTGTCCTATAATATGATTTAATATTTCTTCTTCATTATATTGAGAAGTACTTTCCTTTGCCAATTGACAAACACAATTTACAAATTCAATATCTTCTTCTAACTGTTCTGCTATTTGCTCTGGAGTACATGACTTCTTCAGTTTCTTAAATATGCGATTGATTCTTTCTGATAATGCGCCACGTTCTATTCCTCGTTCTATTCCTCGCTCAAACCCCTCTTCATATGCTTCCTTTTTTCGATACTGCATGTCCATTTCATAATCATACTCTGCACATAAAAAGTTCATAACCTCACTCCCTTTCCTTGACAGATATTCTGCTAAAATGTCATGCTTAATGCAATACTCAATTGCTTGTTTCATATACTCAGAAGCATTCTTCTCTTTGAATCTTCTTACTGTTTCTACAAATATTGAATATTCTTTTAATATCTGACACTTCTGCAAAATCTCATTCCCTGAATCTGTATTGATATTAATTACCTTTACTATTAATTCTAATGATACGTTATTATCTCCATCTGTGTCAATATTAAAATCCTTATAAAAAGCATCAGAAATCCTCTGTATATATCCTTCACCAATATCTCTGGTTCCATTATAAAAAACAAAGAATTCCGGACGGGGAAGTGAGACTGTCTTATACCTATATCTATCCTCGACAGGAACCATTTCTTCATAAACTCTTGCCACGTACAATAAATCTCTTAAAGGCATATTCCCATTAATTGTACTCTGATGCTCACTAAAAACTAATATTCTATTTCCTACATTAAAAGATACATCATTTTTTAATTTCATATAGATGACATTTTCCACCCGCACTTTTTCTATATTAACGTCATCTAATGTATAATTTGTATTAAATAATGCATTAAACAATGACAATTCATTTTCCTTGGCATTCTTATCCTCATAGAACAAATCAGTAAAAACACTATCCTTGTATTTTCTATTCATTTTATCCGGATTTTCTTTTTCTTCGTTATCATGCATATATTCCATTCCTTTCTTTTTGTACGTATATATGTATCATAATGTATTTATATCGTTTTGTCAACATATTGTTTATGTCTTTACATACAAAGTAAAAAGACCACAATTTCAATGTTACTTTCAAACATTAAATCATGGTCTATTGTTTTATCCTATTTTACATACTATAAAATTTTAAAGTCAAAAAGGTCAATTCGTAATATATTATTCCACGCCCTGTCCTATCTCATTAATTTTTTCTAAAACATTATTTACAACATAATTACAATTATCCCTTAAAGTCATAATTTTTACTGTAGTAGTTATTTTATCATAAAATCTTTCTGCTTCCATCTCCCATTCTTCACTGTCTTTTGCCATAATAACTGCATAGGCTTCTTCTACATCCATTGCTGTTATTCTATCTCTGATTTCCCCGTGAATTCTTGTTTCTGTTTTGATATTAATACTTTTTGTCTTACAACAATCTATTAATTGCTGCCTGCATTGCTCAACATCATCTAATTTTTCTCCTGCAATTACCGCCAATAACTTTATTGCACTATTGCTGTTAGTAATAACATTCGTCATAGCAACCTCATGTGCACCAGACTTATTCACTCCTTCCGTCTGAGATAAATTATTTACGGATTTATTATCTGTATCCTGATTCTTTAATTTAGAATCAATAGATACTAAACGTTCGATAATCTCTCCCATACCATAAAGCAAACAAAACCCCAGACCCGCTATCGCACATCCTATAATAAATACAAATACTCCAGCATTACCCAATTCATTGGCAAAAACCATAATTCCTAAAATTTCCAAAACTACTACTATTATCGCAAATATTTTTATGTAATTTGCAATCGCTGATTTTCCTGGCATACTTTTTTCTCCTTCTCTCTCTGTTTTAAAATAAATTTGATACTTATTAAATTTTGTTACTAATTATTTTCAATATCTATATTATTTTTTAGCACATATCCTGTAGATCTATCATCTGAAAACACCGTTCCATCTAATAACTTTATAAGATAAAATTCATCACAAGAAGCTATAATCTTAACTTTTGTATCCTCATATAGTGCTGATTTAGGGGCATCATTTCCTACCTTTCCATTATCTGTAGCCCCACGATAAACATTTACTCTTTTATTTGTTTTTCCATAATAATTATCAAGCCTTGAATATACCGAAATAAACAACTTTCTAATTAATATCTTACCCTCCTCCGTTACTATCTTCAGTTTGATAATTCCTGTTCCTTCCTTATTACCTCTAACTTTAAATCTTCCAATGCTCTCTTCGAGAATAGAACAAATATCTGGTGCACTGTTTTCTAATGAAATTTTTTTAATCTTTCCTTTTTTTAGGATATAATAAAACTCTTCCGTCTCGCGAGTTATCTGAACACTTCGATAATGTCTTCCAACAGTCGTTCCACTAATACATATTTCCAACCCATTATCCAGGCTATCATTTTCATATATTACTGTTTCACGTGGTTCGTGTTCTTTATTATATATTCCATAACCTATAGTAACTATCAATACAGTAGTCAAAAGTATTACAAAACTCCCCACTGCTATAATCCACTTTAATTTTCTGTTATCCCTCTTGCCTGTTTTAGATTCTATTTCATCTGTTAACACTTTCTCATTCTTGTTTACTGTCCTCTCCTTGATTCCTTTATTACTTTTTTCCGTTTTTTCTTTTTCTTGTACAACATTTGCCAAATCAATTACTGTAGTTTTAGGTTCATCATAAATATCTTCACTAAAATCAGCCTCAAAATTCTTGGAATTATAATACTCTTTTAATTTATCATACATATCTTTTGCACTATTGTAACGTTCTTCACTTCGATATGCACACGCCTTTAATACAATATCCGCTAATTCTTTATCCGCCTTTACAGGTGAGGGCAATTCTTCTCCTGCAATACGCCTTAGCATTGCATTAGTCTGTTCCTGATAATCAAACTCTTCCTGTATCGGTGGTAAAAAAGGCAGTCTTCCATGATTTAGTAATCGATACAAAACCAACCCTAGAGAATATAAATCCACTGTATGATTATATTCTTTTCCATTAAAAACTTCAGGTGCCATATACATGTTTGTTCCTTTATGAGACATGTCCTGTGTTGCCATTTCCATTTGTTTTGCTATGCCAAAATCTCCTAATTTAAAAGAACCAAACTTATTAACAAAAATATTACCTATTTTTATATCCCGATGAATAATATTCATACAATGGCAGGATATTAATGCCTGACATATATCCATACCTAGCTGAACAATTTCTTTTGTTGATAATGCTTTTTCATTTAAATAAGTTC
>CANPET010000181.1 GCA_947573465.1 uncultured Eubacterium sp. | reverse complement strand
TCCTCTCTACGCTGTAGTCAGCAGGAAAGTCTTATCCCTACAAACCGGAATTTATTCTTCAATGATATAAAAATCTAAATAGTCAAAATCAATAGATTCTACAAAACTGTCTGCATAGAATCTTGTGCGGGCAATTTTTTTAAATTCGTTGATATTTGTTTCAAGCCATATAGGATTGCTGAGATCAAATTCCTCGCAAATCATTTCGAGAGCCTGAAATATTTTATGAGTTCGTGTATCATTAACATCTAATTCTATTGTGGTGCTTTGTATCATCTTATTATTTTTAAAGGTTCTTCCCCATACTCGAAACATATGATAATCTCCTAACATATAAACTGTATAAATTTTAAAATAAAATTTGTGAACTGTAAAGAAAAAATTACTTACTTTGTTTCGCTACAAAAATGTGGTATACTAAACAATACTAGGCATATTGTGCCTGCTGGAGAGGTAAAAGAAATGGGGAATAAGAAAGTAAAAGTGCGGGGCAATTTATTACATTACATAAAATGGCCTTTGTATTTAAACATTATTTGGATTGTGTTTGTGGGGCTTGGATATATAATCAATATTAAAGCAGGTGCAATCATGACTTTTGCAGAAATAGTTTATTTTATAATTACTATTTCCATTTATTTTGTGTTTAAGCAGAATATCATGAAAAACTTAGTTGATTTTGGAGCAGAGTATAGTCAGATTCAGCACCAGATGCTTCATGATATGGAAATACCATATAGTTTGCTGGATGAACATGGAAGAATTTTGTGGACAAATACACAAATGGATTTGATTTGTGGAGAAAAGTCTATAAAAAATAAATTATTGACAACTGTATTTACAGAAGTGAAAAATGAAGTTTTGACTTTTGACGACAAAGGTAGAAATGAAGTTGAAATTAAACATGAGAATCATATATATAGAATTGTTCTTAAGAGATTTTCGATGAATGATTTGAATGATACAGATTTAGCTACAGCATTAATAAATACGGATAATAGTTTAATATCCATGTATATGTTTGACGAAACATTGATTCATCAATTGACAAAAGAAAATAAGGGAGAAAAGTCTGTTACAGGACATATTTATATTGATAATTATGACGAAGTTCTTCAAAGTGTTGAAGCGACTAGAAGAACATTACTTGTAGCACTGATTGATAGAAAGATTAATAAGTATTTTGCCCAATATGATGGAATTGTAAGAAAACTGGAAAATGATAAATATTTTGTAGTGTTTAAAACGAAATACATTAGTAAAATGCAGACGAATAAGTTTTCCATACTAGATGAAGTAAAAACAGTAAATATTGGTAACGGTTTACCAATTACTCTCAGCATTGGAATTGGTATGGGAGGAAGCGGTCTGGTAGATAATTATGATTTGGCTACAGCGGCGATTGATATGGCATTGGGTCGTGGTGGAGATCAAGCTGTTTTAAAAGACGGAAATAAATTGTATTTTTATGGAGGAAAATCAAAATCAGTAGAAAAGAATACTAAGGTTAAGTCCAGAGTGATGGCAACCGCTTTTAGAGATTTGATTGAAACGAAAGAGACCATTTATATTATGGGGCATCATATAGGAGACAATGATTCTTTTGGTGCTTCAGTTGGATTTTATAGAATAGCAAAAACCATTGGAAAGGAAGCCCATATTGTTCTGGGAGAAGTGAGCAGCAGCGTGGTTCCATTGGTTGACACTTTTAGAGAGTCAGAGTTTTATGACGAAGATATGTTTATTTCAGGAAGTGAGGCGGCATCAAAGATAGGAAAGAATGATGCGCTGATTATTGTAGATTGCAGCAGAGCGGGGTATACCGAATATCCGGAGTTAGTTCGAAGAACTCAGTGTCTGTTAGTATTTGATCATCATAGACAGGCAGAAGATGTGATTGATAATGCACAGTTATCTTACATTGAGTTAGCGTCTTCTTCTACATGTGAGATGGTTGTAGAGATTATGCAGTATATTCCTGAGACTGTTAAGATTAATAAGTTAGAAGCAGAGGCGGTGTATGGTGGAATTATGATTGATACCAATAATTTTACCAACAGAACTGGTGTTAGAACTTTTGAGGCAGCAGCTTATTTGAAGAGAAATGGTGCAGATATTACAAAGGTTCGAAGAATGTTTCGAGATGATATTGGAGACTATAAGGCAAAGGCTACAGCTATTCAAAATACAGAGATTTATAGAGATGAATATGCAATATCTGTATGTACAGCAAAGGATGTGTCTTCACCTACAGTTGTAGGGGCGCAGGCAGCAAATGAATTGTTAAATGTAAAAGATGTTAAGGCATCTTTTGTGTGTACACCATATAATGACCAGATATATATCAGTGCAAGATCATTAGATAAAGTAAATGTGCAGTTAATCATGGAAGAATTCGGCGGTGGAGGTCATATGAATCTGGCAGGAGCCCAGATAAAGGAAAAATCGCTGGGAGAAGTAATACAGTTACTGAAAAATATTATTAGTAAGAGAATTGAGGAAGGAGATTTTTAATGAAAGTTATTTTATTAGAAGATGTTAAAACCCTAGGGAAAAAGGGAGAGATTGTAAATGTTAACGATGGATATGCCAGAAATTTTATTTTAAAGAAGAATTTGGGACTTGAGGCAACAGGAAAAAATCTGAATGACTTAAAGTTACAGCAGAAGAATGCAGAAAAAGTTGCAAAGGAAAAATTAGAGGCAGCGCAGGCTGTAGCAAAAGATTTAGAAGATAAATCAATTACTGTTAAGATTCAGGCAGGAGTAGAAGGTAAAGTATTTGGTTCGATTTCCAGTAAGGAGATTGCATTAGAGGCAAAGAAACAGCTAAATATGGAGATTGATAAAAAGAAGATTGTAATACCAGATGCTATTAAATCTCTTGGAACATACAATGTGAATATTAAGTTACATAAGGATGTTGTAGGAACATTGGCAGTAAAGGTAGTAGCGAAATAAAGTACTAGTGAAACGGAGATAAATACATGGATGAGGCAGTTGTAAAAAGAATTATGCCCCATAGTAATGAAGCAGAGCAAGCTGTTATTGGCTCAATGATTATGGACGCTGAGGCCATTACCGTTGCTATGGAAAAATTGTCAGATGCTGATTTTTATAATAAACAATATGGTTCATTGTATAAGGCTATGGTGGAATTGTACAACGAGGGGCGAGAGTGTGACCTTGTTACCATCAAGACTAAGTTAGAAGAGATGGAAGTGCCATCAGAAGTAATTAGTATCGACTTTATTCGAAATATTTTAGACATGGTGCCAACATCAGCAAATATTAGGCAGTATGCAGATATTGTATATGAAAAATCAGTGATGCGTAATCTGATTCGGGCAAATGAAAATATAGCAAATACATGTTATGCAGGAAACAAGCCTCTGGATGCGATTTTAGAGGAAACGGAAAAAAGTATATTTGATTTGATTCAGACAGGAAATACTGGAGATTATGTGCCGGTAAGACAGATTGTATTGAATGTATTTGATAAGATTGAACAGGCTGCTCAGACGAAAGGAACGATTACAGGTATCGAAACCGGATTTCATAAGCTTGATACACAGTTGTCAGGACTTCAGCCATCGGATCTTATATTGCTGGCGGCAAGACCATCTGTAGGTAAAACAGCGTTTGTATTAAATATTACAGAGACTGTTGCAGTAAGACATAATATTCCAGTGGCAATATTTAGTTTGGAGATGTCAAGCGAACAGTTGATAAACCGTATTCTTTCGCAGCATTCCACAGTTAGTTCTCAAAAGATTCGTATTGGTGACTTGAGCGATAGTGAATGGGAAAATATTGTAGAGTCAGCCAATATTATTGGAAATTCCAATATTATTATAGATGATACTCCGGGTATCAGTATTGGGGAAATGCGTTCTAAATGTAGGAAATTTAAGTTAGAAAAAGATATCCAGTTGGTTATCGTGGATTACTTACAGTTGATGACAACCAATACACCTCACGGCAGCCGTGAACAGGAAATTTCTGAGATTTCCAGAACATTGAAAGGTATTGCCAGAGAGTTAAATGTACCGGTAATTGCATTGTCACAGTTGAACAGAGCATCAGAAACCAGAGAAGACAGAAAACCGATTATGGCGGATCTCCGTGAGTCCGGTTCTATTGAGCAGGATGCCGACGTGGTTATGCTGTTGTCCAGATATTATGATAGAGAAAAGAAGGAAGAGGATAAAAATAGAAATATTCTGAATGTGGCAAAACAAAGAAACTGTCCTGTAGGCGAGGTAGAATTGGTATGGTTGCCACAGTATACTAAATTTAAGGATGCAGAACCATCAAATGAGCAAATATGATAAATTCCGGTTTGTAGGGATAAGACTTTCCTGCTGACTACAGCGTAGAGAGG